>WASR01000015.1 GCA_009712615.1 Methanobacterium sp.
TAAATCAAAATCTAGCTTCTCTAGTTTTCCTTAATTTTATTTCAATATTACCCATCTTTTCCAAGGATATAAGTGCATAGACGTTATACAAAATATGAAATGAAATTCATTTGATTATAAAAAGAATTAAGGGGGAATAATTACATGTTATCGGACAAAAAAAATCTGGAACGAATGAGCAAATCTGAAAGGGAACACACAACTACGTATGGTAGTCGTTACTTCAGAAAAACAGTTCCAAAGTATGAAATGTCTGAAGAAGGAATGCCTGCCAGAGCAGCATACCAAATCATACATGACGAACTGAATCTGGATGGCAACCCTGCTCTCAACCTTGCAAGTTTCGTGACAACTTGGATGGAACCTGAAGCAGATCGTTTGATCATGGAAAGCATTGGAAAAAACTACGTTGACAACGATGAATATCCTCAGACAGAAATTATTCAAAACAGAGTAGTCAACATGCTTTCAAGATTATTTAACGCACCAAAAAATGCTAACTCCATTGGTAGCGGCACAATAGGTTCATCAGAATCTATAATGCTCGGTTTGCTGGCACATAAATGGTCGTGGAAAAAGCGAAGGGAAGCAGAAGGCAAACCCACTGACAAACCCAACATTGTGATAGGTGCAGATGTTCACACAGTATGGGAAAAGTTTGCACTCTACTTCGATGTGGAACTCAAACTCATACCATTAAAAAAGAACATCTGCAAAGAAACTGAAACAGAAATCACCAAGATAATGTCTTCATTCAGCTGTATAAGTGGATTAAAAGAAGATGTGTACACTGTCACAGCTGAGGATATAAAAAATCATGTGGATGAAAACACCATAGCTGTGGGTGCAGTTGTAGGAACCACCTTCACTGGACAAATGGATCCAGTGGAAGAAATAAATGATGCCCTGGTTGATATTAAAAATACCAAGGGATGGGACATACCAATACATGTTGATGGTGCAAGCGGAGGATTTGTTCTGCCCTTCATAAATCCAGACCTTAAATGGGACTTCAGACTGGAACAGGTCAGATCAATCAATGTTTCTGGACACAAATACGGGCTGGTTTATCCAGGTGTGGGATGGTTAATATTCAAGGATGTATCCGACCTTCCAGAAGAACTCATATTCAAAATAAATTACCTCGGAGGGATAATGCCCAATTACTCCCTTAACTTCTCCAAGGGCAGTAGTACAATAATTGCACAGTACTACAACCTGATAAGATTAGGAATGAAAGGCTACAGAGACATTATGGAAAATATGCAGGAAAATGCCCATTACCTAGCATCCAAACTGAATGGATCAGGCAAATTTGATGTGATAAACAAAAGCATACAATTTCCAATTGTAACTGTCCAGCTTAAAAACTGTGACTTCACTGTTTTCCATCTCTCAGAAAAGTTAAGACAAAAAGGATGGATTGTACCGGCCTATACACTTCCCCAGGATGCAGAAGATGTGGCCGTGTTAAGAATAGTTGTGAAGGAAAGTTTCAGTAAGGACATGGTTGAAATGTTATTTGAAGACATCATGGAATCCATCGACACATTAAACAAAACAACCCAAGAAAGACAGAATCGTATTGATGAAAAAGAAAATCCCACACTACTCTACTGAACTCCATGGGAAAAATAATACTTTTAAACTAATAGAACTCTGAGAAATTTTGAAGAAGGAAGTGGTAATCTTGAGATCCAATTCCTGTTTCAAAATTTTCTAATTCCTTTATGTTAAGCCGTGGGATTTTTAAACTCACATGGAACTGCTGTTTGACATTTTCCACAGCCATAACGTGGTTGGTTTCGTTTTAAAACTTTGTTTAAGAAACCGGAACACTGCTCTTTGTTCATGGCTTCCTTGGTTATTGCCTTACAAGGGCACCTTGAAATACAAGTTCCACAGCCATCACAGTACTCCATAACTTCGGTGTACTCCCTCTGTGTGGGTTCAAGATCCATATCTGTTATAACACTTCCAAAACGCCCGGCAGTTCCCTTACTTGTTATCAAGGAGTAGTTTATGCTGAATGTTCCAAGACCCGCTATAAATGCAACATGGCGTTCTGACCAGTTGCTTCTATGATTTTCCACAGAAAATCTTTCGTTCAATGCCGGGGCAACCGCACCGTAGCCCTGGTCTTTTAAGGATTCAACTATAAATGATCTGAGCATGTTGTTAAAAAGTTCACCATCCCAACGTCCGTAAAGCCATTCCTTTGAAGGCATACCCTTAGTTCTGTTAGATTTTCTAACAGCTTCACTAAATGGTAAAAAATAGGATAAAACTGATTTTGCTTCAGACATCCATTCAATCGGTGCCATATGATTGGATCCCACCACATCGGGTTTTTTCAGGATATTCCATAGAGGATCATCAGAAACTGCAACTCCAATGAGTGGCCTGTCAAATATCTTCATTCCACTTAGATCCTCCACGAAGTTCGACCCACATGTTTCAACAAAATTTCCAATCTTCAGTTCTAATTCATCTAAAAACAAATCACTTTCCCTCCCCACATAGTATAAAAAGAAACTTAAATACTCAATTATCTTTTTATTGAATCATATATCAACATGGAGCCAACAAGAATTGAAAATAACCCTCCAGGTATTACAATCATATAAAAAAAATTGCTTATAATAATTAGAACACCTAAAACG
>WASR01000359.1 GCA_009712615.1 Methanobacterium sp.
GCGGCGCGTGTCGATTGCTTTTCATGTCAATGCCGACACAGTGACCTTCGATCGGTTTCTTTACGGAGGACGCGACTTGGAAAATCTCAGCGACGACGCCTGACCTGATCCGCGACAGGCCACTATGGCGGCGCCCGGATTTCACCGGGATTTCGCCTTTTCGGGATAGGTCTACTCGGGTGCGCCGAATGGACCAACCCGCTACTCTTCTTCCGTGAAGAAATCCTCGTCCACGCGTTTGAACTCGATGCGCCGGCTGACGCGTACCCCGACGTTGTGTTCGATCATGAAATCAGCAAGGCGCTGACCGTCGATCAGGATGACTCGTTGGGAGAGGTGCCGGGTGTATTCGACGGCCTGGGGAGAGAAGGTCGATGTCGTGACGAACACACCCTTGCTGGCACCAAGCCCGACGAGGCTGCCAACGAAGGCTTGGACTTCGGGTCGGCCCACTGCATTGCCGGTATAGCGTTTGGCCTGAACATAGACACGATCCAAACCCAAGATGTCCTCGTTTATGATGCCATCCACCCCGCCGTCACCGACCCGGCCAAGTTGGGCTGCGGCATTTCGATGTGATCCGCCATAGCCCATGGCGACCAGTAGATCGACGATCACACGTTCGAAAAAGCTGGGGGAGTTATTCAGTAGCCGGTCGAGAAGGTCCTGACGCAACGAGGCTTGAAGGGTATCAACAGCCTCTTCGATGCTCTCTTCGGGCGTACCTTGGATGGTGGCGATAATGGGGGAACTGGCTGGCGCCAACAAGCCACCGTCAGCGGTGGTATGCACGGGCCGTTGGAAAAAATCAAGAAATTCAGGATATTCCATCAGCGTGGCGTTATCGATCCGTTCTGGATGGCGAGCCAACAAGGCTCGTCCCTGATCGGTTGCCGTAAATCGGCCTCGCCTTGGGCTTGTGACCAAGCCTGCTTTGGTCAGATAGGACTTGGCCCACTGAATTCGGTTGTAAAGCACCCTTTGCCGCCCGCTGGGAAGCATTTGATCGCGCTCCGCCTGGGTCAAAGCAAACTGGTCCGCAAGACGCCGTTCCGCTTCGGAGATTACCGCCTCGCCTTCGGCGGCAAGCTGCAACACCGGCAGCATCAGCGTTTGATAATCGGGAATGGCCATGTTCGCGTTCCCCCATTACGCGGCGTCTAGATCGTCGGCTCCGAGTTCGGCCGCCACGGCGCGGAACTGCTCCAACGCAGCGGCCAAGTTCTCGATGATCTGGGTGGCAAGCTCCGCCGGGCTGCCCAGCCCGTCAGCGTCATCAAGGCTTTCGTCCTTCAGCCAGAAGATGTCCAGGTTGACCTTGTCCCTGGCGATCAGTTCGTCATAGGTGAAGGACTCGAATCGTTCGGTCGGCTCCCGGTTGGCAATGTCGCCGGGCCTATAGCTGGCCACGAAATCGTCTAGGTCCGCCCGCTTCAACTGGTTCTGCTTCAGGGTGAAGTGCAGGTTGGTGCGGAAATCATAGATCCACAGCTTGTGGGTCCAGGGCGTTTCGCTGGCCGGCTTCTTGTCGAAGAACAGCACGTTGGCCTTCACGCCCGGCTTGTAGAAGATGCCGGTGGGAAGTCGGATCATGGTGTGAAAGTCGAAAGCGGTCAGCAGCTTGCGCCGCACCTTCTCGCCCGCCCCACCTTCAAACAGAATGTTGTCGGGCAGCACGACGGCGGCGGAACCCTCGGTGTCGAGCGCGCTCATTATATGCTGGAGAAAGTTGATCTGCTTGTTCGAGGTGGTGGCCAGGAAGTCATCGCGTTCGTAGGTCTGGGTTTCCCGCTCCAACTCGCCATCGACGCCGACCACGGTGTAGCTGCTCTTCTTGCCGAAGGGCGGGTTGGTCAGGATCATGGAATAGCGGTCGGACGGCGGCTGCAACAGCGCATCGCCCTGCCGGACCGGACTTTCCTCCCCGCCAACGCCGTGCAGATAAAGGTTCATGGCGCACAGCCGCACGACGCCATCGACGATGTCGACGCCAGAGACGGAACCTTGTTTCAGCTTCCTGATGCTGGTCTTGTCGCGCGCTTGGCGTTTCATGAACTCATAGGCGGTCAGCAGAAAGCCGCCGGTGCCGCAGGCCGGATCATGAACGGTCATGCCAGGTTTCGGCCGCATGACCTCGACAATGGCCTGGATCAACGGGCGCGGAGTGAAATACTGGCCTGCGCCGCCTTTCACCTCGGTGGCGTTCCGTTCCAGCAAGCCCTCGTAGATCGCCCCCTTCACGTCCACGTTCAGGCCAAGCCATGTTTCCTCGTCGATCATGGAAACGATGCGGCTCAGCTTGGCGGGGTCCTGGATCTTGTTCTGGGCCTTGCGGAAGATGGTGCCGAGCAGCCCGTTTTCCTTGCTCAAGGCCTCCAGGGTTTTGCGGTACTGCGTTTCCAGCTTGTCGCCTTCCAGGCGAGCCAATTTCTCCCAGCGCCATTCCTCGGGAATGCCCGAAAGACCGTCCAGGTTATCGACCTGCTCCTGGTCCATCTTCAGGAACAACAGGCATGTGATCTGTTCGACGTAGTCGCCATAGCCCACGCCATCGTCCCGGAGTACGTGGGCGAAGTTCCAGACCTTGTTGACGAGGGAATTGGGCGTCATGCGGAGATGACCTTCTTCGGCCGGCCACGACGGCGGGCGTGCTGGCAGG
>WASR01000233.1 GCA_009712615.1 Methanobacterium sp.
AGGCTGGCGACCATGATGATGCCGTTCTGGACGGCGACGCCGAACAGCGCGATGAACCCGACCGCGCTCGCGACATTGAGGGTGGTACCGGTCACAACCAGGGCTGCGAGACCGCCAAGCGCGGCCAGAGGAACCGTGGCCAGGGTCAGGACGGCCTGACGGACATGGCCGAGACCGGCGGTCAGCAGGACGGCCATCAGACCGACCACCAGGCCCAGGATGGACAGCAGGCGGGATTGCGCCCGGCGCTGGTTTTCGAACTGGCCGGCATACTCGATGCGGATCCGCCGGGGATCGAAACGGACCTCCTTGTCGATCTTCTGACGGATCTCGTCGAGATAGGAGCCGAGATCGCGTCCGGCAAGGTCGATACGGACCGTCAGCACCCGATGGTTCATCTCATGGGTGATGGTGGTCTCCCCGGTCGCCAGACGGATGTCCGCCACCTCGGACAGGGGAATGCGCGCGCCGCCCGGCGTCGGAAGAAGCAGCCGACCCAGGGCCTGTGGGTCGTTCCGGTCGGCGCGGGGAAATTTGACCGTAACGTCATACTGATGGTCGCCGACATAGATCTGGGCCGCCGGCATGCCGCCGATGCCGGTCTGGATCATGCCGGTGACGTCCTGGACGGTCAGCCCCAGGCGCGCGATCGCCGCGCGGTTGATGCGGATCGCGACCTGCGGGGTCGGGGGTTCCTGGAAAATGGCGGCGTCGGCGGTGCCCTTAACGTCGTTCAGGATCGCGACGATCCGATGGCCGATATCCCGCATTTCCTTGAAGTCGTCGCCGAAAATACGGATGGCGAGCGGACCGCGGGCGCCGCCCACCGCGTCATTGACCATGTCGATGATCGGCTGGCTGACGCTGGCGGAGACCCCGGGGATCCCGTTCAGGCGGGCATTCAGGCGGGCGACGAACTGGTCGCGGGTCTCGCCCTCCGGCCAATGGTCGCGCGATGCCAGCCCGACCGGGGCTTCAATGTGGGACGGCGTCCAGGGATCGGTACCGTCGTCGCTGCGGCCAAGCTGGGTGACGATATAGGACACTTCGGGGAATTCGCGGACCACGCGGCGGATGTCTCCGGCCATGTCGCTCGCCTTTTCGAGGGACAGGCCGGTCGGCATCTGGATCTGAAGCCAGAGCGCCCCTTCGTCGAGATCGGGAAGAAACTCCCGCCCGACCGTCACGGCCAGCGCCGCCACTCCCGCCAGGGAGACGGCCGCCGCGACGACCACCGTCCGCGGGTGGATCAGAAGCCGGGACAGCAGGGCGCTATACCTGTTTTCGAGCCAGATCAGCGGCCGGTTGCGGAAGACCCGCCGGGGTTTCGCGAGGACCAGATGGGCCAGTCCCGGGATCACCGCCAGGGTGCACAGAAGGGCGCCGAACAGCGCGAATCCGACCGTGATCGCCATCGGCGAGATCAGCCGGGCTTCCGCCCGTTCAAAGGCGAACAGCGGGAAATAGGCGGAGATGATGATCAGCGTGGCGAACAGGATGGGCTTTGCCACCTGCCGGGACGTTTCCATGACCTCCGCCGGGGTCAGGACCGCATCCGGCGCGTGTTCCCGCCGACGGAGAATGGCCTCGGTCATGACGATGGCGCCGTCCACGATGATGCCGAAATCGATGGCGCCCAGCGAGAACAGGTTGGCGGGCATGCCCGTCAGATGCATCAGGATGAAGACCGTGACCAGAGCGACGGGGATGGTGGCCGCCACCACCAGGGCGCTCGCCGGCGACCCCAGGAACAGGATCAGGACGATCACCACCAGTCCCACGCCTTCGAAGACAGTGTGGGACACCTTGCTGACCGTCGCCTGCACCAGATCGGACCGGTCGATATAGGGGACGATCCGGACATCCTGTCCGGCCAGCCGGGCGTTCAGTTCGGCGACCTTGGCATGGACCCCCTCCAGCACGCGGGAAGGGTTCTGATATTTCAGCAGATCGACGATTCCTTCGATGGAGTCGGGATTCGCGTCCTTTCCGAGAATGCCCTCGCGCTCCTTGTGACCGTAGCGGACGGTGCCGAGATCCCGGATCAGGACCGGGGAGCCATTGGTCTGGGTCACGGCGATCGACCCCAGGTCATCCAGCGTCGCAGCCAGTCCGATCCCCCGGATGACGAAACTCTGTTCCCCATGGGTGAGACGGCTGCCGCCGGCATTGGCGTTGTTGGCCGACAGGGCGGTCAGGACGTCGTTCAGGGCCAGACCGTGGCGCTGGAGCGCCTCGGGGTCGATCTCAACCTCATATTGCTTCGTGAACCCGCCGAAGTTGTCGACATTGGTGACGCCCGGGACCCGTTGCAGTTCGGGGATGACGATCCAGCGCTGGATCTCCGACAGCTCCATCAGGGTGCGGCTGTCCGCCTCCAGGGTGTAGCGATAGATTTCCCCGGTCGGGCCGGTCACAGGGTCGAGACCGGGCTGCGCGCCAGCCGGAAGAGCCACCCCCGCGATCCGCTCCTGGATGCGCTGGCGTGCCCAGTAATCCTCGGTTCCATCCTTGAACGCCAAGGTGATCAGCGACAGGCCGAAGGTGCTGCTGGAGCGGATGGTGGAGAGCCCCGGAACGCCGTTCAGAGCCCTTTCCAGCGGAATGGTGATCGGGTGCTCGATCTCCTCGGCGGCCAGGCCGGGAGCCGGCG
>WASR01000039.1 GCA_009712615.1 Methanobacterium sp.
CTCCAAGGTAGGGTCCAAATGTTCTTGCAGGGTTTAAGGATGCGCCAGAAATATTACCCACTGTTGTTATCACACCGGCTACTGTTAAACCTATTATTATACCTGCAAAACCTGGTGGTGCTCTCCTATCAACCGCAACACCCATTATTGCCAGCATCAACAGGAATGTTCCTACAATTTCAGCAAGCATAGCCTGGTAGTAACCTATTCCTGGGAATGGTGCTGTTGCACCTAAGCCCCCAATAGTTACAGCCCCCATACCGATTATACCTGCTAAGAGGAAACTTCCTAGTGAAGCACCCAGAATTTGGGAAACAATGTAGGGCACAACATCTCGACCAGGGAATTTTTTTACACTCCATAGTCCTATAGTTACAGCGGGATTTATGTGACAACCCGACACATTACCAAGGGCATAAATTGCAGCTGCTATTGCCAGTCCAAATGCCATTCCTATTGCAAGCCAATCACCAAGACCTCCCAGAGCACCAATACCAATGTTAAATGTGTTTGGTGTGGCAGCTCCATTTGAGATCATTAGCGTTATGACTGCAGCACCTGTACCCATAAAAACTAAGAAGAAGGTACCTATAAATTCGGCTAGACACCTTTTTGTCAAATTTGCCATCTAATCACCCTTTAATGCAGCGTAGCATTCTGGACAAAGAATTCTTGGCAGGCTCTTACTGACCTTTTCAGAAGGGAATGGGTAACCACCCTCCCAGATGGTAACATCTTCCCTCTTTACATGATCCATACAAAGCGCCATTCCACACACTATGCATATTGCAACAGCGTCTTTATCCTTTCCTTCAAGAGCATCTATGTAACATTTCATTTTCAATACACCTTCTTATTTGTTGTATACACTGAAATTGAAGGTTCACACAGCTTCTTTCCACTGGCATGCACAGTGTCTGAAGTCAACCAGACATGCTGATGCACAGTTTTTACATACCCTTGCAGGTGAGGCAGGACTTTCCTTGTGGAGTGCTATGATGTTGGTCATCATTGTTGCTGTGACAGGTTCACTTGTTAGTAGACATGGATAATCTGCAAGTCTCATGAGGGCTGAGTACCTAACTGTTATTGCACATGCTGGATATGCGTAACGCTGAGGATTCATTATGACGTTATTTTTATGTACAGGTGTTAGGTCCACTTTGAAACCCGCTACATCTGGTTCTAGATTTCCTCTTGAACCATTTTTCATCCTTCTTTCTGTATCCATGTACTTCCATCCCCTATAGATCATGTCCATGAAGTCACAGTTGTGCAGTTCTGCGGCTGCCCCACGGGTTGGATACAATTGTACATAGTTATGGAACCTTTTAGTTAGCATGTCAACCACCATTGGTGCGTTGAATCCATCTAACTCCAACATGTATTCAACTGCACATGCCGATGATCCAGTTGCAAGTGAAAGTAACTCATATTCACTTTTAAATTTCGGCAACGCATTATTTAAAGTTGAATCCATCACATCTGTTGCAGTTTCAATAACTGCCATTATGACATCGTCTTTACACATGTTGTAGGTTGATTGTGCTATGTGGTGTGCTATGTCACCCACACAGTAGGCTGGTACAGTTACAATGTTACCGTAGTGTACCCCATCTTCAACAGCATTTAAGATGGTTTCTTCCATGGCTTTTTTGTACTTGGCCATGTACTTTCTCACATCGAATGATTCATGTCCTGCACCGTCCATGAGTTTGGCCTGTGCCTCCACAGGACTTTCATATATGTACTGTATTTGTGCTATTTCCTTATCTAAAGCATCGGTTAATGTTGTTCCTTCCTCAACCTGATCAGTGAATGTCTCACCAATTCCATATGAGGTGTTCATTCCCCAAGATTTCGCCGATAAAATTGCTTGTTTATGTGCGTCTGGTATATCTGTGTGCTTTAAAATTCTGTTTACAATGTTACTGGTACTTCCAGGTATGAGTGCGAAGTCAACAACACATGTTGGACCATAAAATCCGCCGTATCTCCTCACAACTTCCCTTCCAATGATTGACTCGGCATTTCCAACGGCTTCTATAAACTTATCCACACTGTCCTTGAAGGCCTGGTCATTTTCATACAATATTTCTAAAACAGCTGGTGTTTGATAATGTTCCACAAATGGATCGTCTTCTGGTCTGATGGTGTCTGTTAAACTTACTAGTGCATCGTAATGAGAATTCACAGATTTAACATGAAGATCAATCACAGACTCACTCTGCCCTTCTGCAACTGACATCTCATTAACAACATCCAAGTACGCCTTTGTATCAGTAATTTTAAACTTTCCGCCCCTATTCTTTTTGACGGTATCTACATCTGCTCTTTGAGCTGCCATAGCTTCTTTTACCATTTTTTCATATAACTCAGACATTTTATCACCTTACTACTTTATGTAATTAGTACAGTTTATATTCTTCTATAGGATTAAATTAGATGAAATTAGATGCATATGAGGTTTATTGAACCATTAAGACTTCTGTGATGTTTTAACTAGTTAAGATCCCACAGATCCTAGAAGCTAAAACAATTTTTTTCACCAAATATTAGACCAAAATAATTAGAAACCGTAAACCAACAATCTTTTCGAATTGATGATCAAAAAAATCATGAAAATCAGAAATAATGAGCTGTATAAAAA
>WASR01000312.1 GCA_009712615.1 Methanobacterium sp.
GGGGGCATTGTTTGATTTATTGTTCTCATTCATATGACTAGTTTTTTTAGTAGAAGTGTTAAGTTAATTTTAATAGTTAATAATTACTGCTTAGATATTCAGATTAAGTAATAATATGGGTTGCTCATAAAGAAGTTTTATAAATTTAGAATAAAATGTGGGTCTCTAATGAATCTAAAAAGAACTATTATTCTTATTTTGGGTGTTTTAATAATACTCTGCTTGATAGTGAACTACACCTACTCTAGTTCAAACACCAACAAGATCAACGTAGCATACATTCCGTGTGATCATGAAGCTGCGTTGTTCGTTGCCCTTGCTCAGAATAAATACAAAGAGAACGGTTTGACAGTTGATACAACGTCGATATCAACTGGATCCAGTATAGTGTCTGCCCTTGCAAGTGGAGATATTGATGTGGGTTATGTTGGTATAGCACCTGCTTTGCAGGGAATAAGTGAAGGTGTGCCAATCAAGATCGTTGCAGCAGTGAACGAGGATGGTAGTGGTATAGTTGTGAATCCCAATTCCAACATCACCAACACATCTGATCTAGTCGGTAAAAGAATAGCAACACCTGGTGTGAGTACCATACAACAGGTGCTCCTACTTTATCAGCTTGAAAAGTACAACATAACAGCCAACCAGGTTGATATTTCGTCTGTTAACATATTCATGCTCCCAAGCACCCTGGCATCAGATAAAGTGGATGGGTACATTGCATATGAACCATATGTTTCCATTGCACCATACACAAATGTTGGAAGGGTGTTGATGTACTCAGATGAGATAATGCCAGGTCATCCATGTTGTGTTATTGTTGCAAGGCAAGATTTTATTGATAATCATCCGCAGGAACTCCAAACCTTTCTGGGCATACACAAAAACAGTACTGAATTTGTAAACGATAATATAAATCAAACTGCAAGCCTGGTTTCCGATGAATTAACAACCAATCCAGGACTAGAAAAAACTGCATTAACACATGTGGTTTTTGTGTCACAACTAAACAGTGACTTTCAGAACAGGGTTTTAAACTTCATGAACATCGAACTTCAAATGGGATATCTGAAGAAAAATCTCACATCCAGCCAAATATTTGATACAAGCTTTTCAGGTGATTGAATTTGCGAAAAACTATGATCTCACTGGTGATACCAGTCATAATAATTATTGTATGGGCAATTCTTACCACATACACTGGAATAATCCCAGCATATCTTATTCCAAGTCCACATGATGTTTTAGAAGCATTTAAGAGCTTATTAATGAATGGTACACTTGTAGAAGACACTGTTGACACCTTAAGTCGGGTGCTATTGGGGTTTGCTGTTGCTGCAGCTGTAGCTGTTCCCCTGGGAATAATTATAGGTTGGTCCAAAACTGTTGAAAACTATCTTAGTTTCACAATTGGAATACTCAGACCCATACCTCCAATAGCATGGATACCCTTTGCAATACTCTGGTTTGGACTCGGGTTGGGATCGGCAATCTTCATAATATTTGTTGGCAGCGTGTTTCCAATACTTATAAGCACTGCAGATGGGGTTAAAAGGATAGATAAGGTCTACATAGAATCTGCATATACTTTGGGTGCTAGTGAGCTTCAAACAATTAAGAAAGTGGTGTTTCCAGCAGCCCTTCCAAATATCATAACAGGGCTCAAGGTGGGTATGGGAATAGCACTCATGTGTACTGTTGCAGCAGAGATGATAGGATCAAACAATGGACTGGGATATTTGATACTAACAGCAACGAGCATGCTTGACAGTGCCAGCGCAATAGTAGGTATGCTGGCAATCGGGGTAATAGGATTAGCATTTGAATATATCTTCACGAGAATGGAAAATAAAATAAACTGGTGAATAGGATGGTTTTTAAAATAAAAAAGGTCAATAAAAACTTTAAAAACAAGAAAATCGAAATGGAAATTCTAAAAGACATAGATCTCACCATAGAAGATGGGGAATTTCTTGTTCTTCTTGGACCATCTGGATGTGGTAAAACAACTCTGCTTAGAATGATAGCAGGACTGGATTTCCCGACTTCAGGAACCATAACAGAAAATGATGAACCCATCTTAAATCCCAGCCCGGAACGGGGTTTTGTATTCCAACAGTACTCATTATTCCCATGGCGAACTGTGCTTGACAATGTAGCATTCGGACTCGAAGTCAAGGGAAAGGAATCAGAAGAAAGGTACGCAAAGGCCAAAAATTACATTGAAATGGTCGGTTTATCAGCTTTCCTAGACAGTTATCCAAACCAGTTATCAGGGGGTATGAAGCAGAGGGTTGCAATAGCAAGGGCCCTAGTAAACGAACCCAACTCACTTCTAATGGACGAACCATTCGCGGCTTTAGATGTGCTTTCAAGACACAAACTACAGAAGGAAATCATCCAGATATGGGAACAGGAAACTAAAACCATAATCTTTGTGACCCACAACGTTGATGAAGCAGTTTTCCTAGCTGACCGTATCCTGGTCTTTAGTGAACGCCCGGGCAGAATAATAAAAACATTTAACATAGAACAAGAGAGAATGAGAGACAGAACATCCGGAGAATACCTTGATATTAAACGTAAAATCACTGCTCTACTTGAAACTAATCAAAAATTTTAATAATTCTAATGGTTATGAAT
>WASR01000216.1 GCA_009712615.1 Methanobacterium sp.
CCTTTATGGAATATTTGAACAATTAATTTATGTCTGTTAATCCATATTTATAAGATAGAACTAGCTTGATTGAACCATTTTATATAGAAAAATTTGATGGTGTGATAGATTATGGATGATCTGTTAAGTATTGAAAAAAAGCCGGATATTTGGGTTGGGAATGAGTGGGATGAGCTTAAAGAAGTTGTAATTGGTAGGCCTGATCAACTTCAATTCCCAATATTTAATGACATGGTTCGTGAACGATTGAAAGTTATTCACAGTTCGGACAGGGATACTAACCTTCAAAATGAAGGGAAATTGTACAGTGAAGCAATTCCTGAACGATTTAAAACCATGGTCAATGAATGTGAAGCTTTTGTAAAACTTCTAGAAAATCAGGGAATAAAGGTGCATCGTCCGAGGCTATTAACTGAAGATGAGCTTAAGTACAATGCCTTTTGGTTGGATGGTTGCAGTAGTTTATTTTTAAAAGATCCTATAATTGTGGTGGGAGACCTTGTAATAGAAGGGGGCAATCGAACACCTTGGAGACACAAAGATATGTATACATACAGAGAACTGTTCTTTGAACGTGTGCTTGGAAGTAATGCTAAATGGATATGCATGCCAAGGCCAGCACCCAACACCACAGATCCTACAGGGGGCTATGGTCCATACTTAACAGGTGGAGATGTTTTTCCCATGGGCAACAAAAATGTGCTGTTGGGATTCAATGATGTTGATTCAAACATTTGGGGACTTAAATGGATTTCAGATCTTCTGAAGAAGGAAGGGTGGAAAGTACATTTTACAGCCTACAGGAGTGACTGCATGCACTTGGACACAGCAATGTCATGTCCAGAAGAAGGAGTAGCATTGATCTGTAAAGATTTCTTCACAGATGGATTGCCAGAAATTTTAGATGGATGGGAACTTGTGGATGTAAAACCTGCTGATGCCCGGGCTGATGCATGTAATGGATTACCAATAGGACATGGAAAATATGTAATGTCCACTGAATGGAATAACTATGGAGAAAAACTAAAAGATTACGGTATTAAACCCTTGTACACACCCTTTGAAGAAACTAATCATGTAACAGGTGGAGGACCACGCTGTTCACACGGACCACTACTCAGAAAAGAATGAAAAAAAGAATATTTTTATGTTCCATATAAATTTGTAGAAAGTTTTTAGTATAAACTAATTACTAAAAAGTAAATACTAACAACTAATTACTTATTTTTTTGAGGATCTAACTTGTTGTCCCTGAGTTGACTTGTCACCGCACGCCAAATTTCAGGATGTTCATCTTTAATTGCTTTTCTCATTAACTTTGCAGTTTCAGCGCTCATGCTGAAGTTAGGTTGAGTTTCTTTGAGGTAGTGTAGTACTGCTGCTGATTCATGATCCCAAAATGCAAGGCGTGGTTTGTTGTCTATCTTTTTAAACACCTTTTTCACTATGGTTTCATCTATATCAACTTGCTGTTTTTTTGGTTTTGTTGATTTAGTCTCTCTTTTAGCCCTTTCCTGTAGGGGTGATCTTGAAATTACACTATTTTCTTTCATCTTTAGATCCTCTCCAGAAATTCATCTGTAAATTTGAGGTAGGCTACTGCTCCCGAGCTTTCAGGATACTTTATTACACAGGGAACTCCATCTGCTGCACTTCTTTTTACTGGGGCGTTTCTAGGTATGATGGTTTTAAACATCTGGTCCTTGAAGTATTCCTTGACTAAAACTGCCACCTCGTTGGTTAACTTTTCCCTTTTATCGTGCATGGTTAAGAGAACTCCTTTAATTTCAGTTTCACTGTAGAGTTTCTCTTCAACTTCTTTAATGGCATCTAAGAGATCAACTACACCTTCCATGGCATAGTACTCAGTTTGTACAGGTATTATGACACTGTCACTTGCAACTAGTACGTTGTAGGCCAGTCTTCCGAGTGTTGGTGGTGAATCAATTATGATCATGTCATAATCATCGTAGACAGTTTCAAGGTATCTTCTGAGTATATATTCAGGGGCTGTTTCACCTGCCAACTGTTTTTCAAGTTTACTCAGTCCAAGGTTACTTGGCAGGACATCTAAACCATCGTAGTCTGTGGATATTATTGCATCTTGGATTTCACATTCCTCAAGGAGCACATCTCTTATAGAATAATCTAAGTTGGTTTTATCTATACCAAGACCTGTTGTTGCGTTTGCCTGGGGATCCACGTCCACGAGCAAAACTTTGTAACCCTTCTGATTGAGGGTTGCAGCCAAGTTAATTGCAGTAGTGGTTTTAGCCACACCACCTTTTTGATTTATAATTCCTATTACTTCGCTCATTTCTAATTCTCTCCACTACTATTAAGTTGAAACCTAATAAAAACTTTTTAGTTTTTAATTAATAGTTTTTAATTCTTATTTAAATTTGAATAACTGAGTAAATACTACGTAGTTATATTTTAGAATATAGTATTACTCAAATATTGGGCCATCAATTTACTGGGTTCTGTTGGGTGTGCAATTTTTTTTGTGAAAACATAAATCCCAAAAAAAAATAATCCTCATCACTATAAATAGTAAAAACTAAAAACTAATAAGTTTTTACTAAATACTAAATACTAAATAGTTAAAACTTTAAAAGATGTAAATTAATGAA
>WASR01000325.1:0-2314 GCA_009712615.1 Methanobacterium sp.
GAAGCATTTAATGGAAATGGGATTTGTGAAGGGGGCTGAAGTTAAAGTAGGAAGGGTAGCTCCACTGGGAGATCCTGTGGAAATCAAAATTAAAGGCTATTCTATATCACTCAGAAAAGAAGAAGCACAAAATATTGAGATCGAGATACTATGATGACTCTTGCCATGGGAAATACAAAAGAAAAATTAACGATCGTTGATGTAGAATATGAGGGGAAATTTAAGAAAAAACTTTCAGAGATGGGTATTTACAAAGATGCGGTTGTAGAAATTATCAAAAACGACATCCCAGGTCCATTGATTGTTGATGTGAAAGGATCAAGATGGATATTGGGAAGGAGTCAGGCTCAGAAGATAAGGGTGGAATAAAATTGGAAAAATTGAAAATTGCACTGGCAGGAAACCCAAACGTAGGTAAAAGTACTCTTTTTAACCAACTAACTGGAATGAAACAGCATGTAGGAAACTGGCCAGGAAAAACTGTAGAAAAAAAAGAAGGATCATTTAATTTTAAAGATGCAAGTATCGAAGTTGTTGATCTTCCAGGAAACTACAGCCTGACACCCTACTCAGTGGAAGAAATGGTTTCAAGGGACTACATTGTAAATGAAAATCCTGATGTCATAGTGAACGTAATTGATTCAGCAAATATTGAAAGAAACCTGTATCTGACTTTACAAATGTTAGAGTTAGGTGCAAATGTGGTGCTCGCCCTGAATATGAACAAATTTGCTGATGAAAAAGGGTACAAAATTAACACCAACTGCCTATCAAAACTTTTGGGGATACCTGTTGTTAAAATTGAAGCTGTCGATAAAACAGGACGTGAAGAATTATTAGAAACCATATTAAAATCAAAGAAATCCCCAAACATAGTTTCTGAAAGGTTGGAATATGGAAAAGAAATAGCTGAACACACACAGATCCTGGAAGAATATATTGATAAAGATATTCCAGAACTATTCGATACTCCTTCAAGCTGGATTGCTCTTAAATTACTTGAAAACGATAAAGAAGTTTTTAATGCAGTTGAAAGTACTGGAAATCAACGAATTTTATCTGAGACCAAGAAAATTCAAGACCATCTGAAACAGGTCTATGGAGAAGATGTTGATACAACTATTGTCGATGCCAGATATGGATTTATTGCAGGACTGGTTCAAGAAAGTGTAAAAAAACCTAAAATTGATAAAATAACAAAGTCTGACCTAATTGATAGAATTGTAACCCATAAATATCTGGGAATTCCAATATTTCTCCTGATAATGTGGTTAACCTTTCAAATTACATTCACACTTGGTGCTCCATTACAAGACGCAATAGATTCTGGATTCAGCATACTTGCAACTGCTGCGAATAACTATCTTGGAGATGGTATATTATCATCACTCATTGCAGACGGTATAATAGGAGGTGTTGGAAGTATAGCAACATTTATTCCAATTATTTTCCTGTTGTTTTTAATACTCAGCATACTCGAAGACAGCGGATACCTTGCCAGGGCAGCATTTGTTATGGACAGATTTATGCATAAACTAGTTGGTTTACATGGTAAATCTTTCATCCCCATGATACTGGGCTTTGGATGCTGTGTACCTGGAATAATGGCTACAAGAACATTGGAAAATGAAAAGGACAGAATATTAACCATGTTAATAGTTCCATTCATGTCTTGTAGTGCAAGACTTCCTATTTATGCTCTGTTTGTAGCTGCATTTTTTTCAGCGTATCAGGGGTGGATAATTTTCTCGCTCTACATGTTAGGCATTGTTGTGGCGATACTGGTTGCATTTATTCTGAAAAATACATTGTTCAAGGAAGTATCTGCACCATTTGTCATGGAACTACCTCCATACAGGTTACCTACTGTTAAAGGTGCGTTAATACACATGTGGGAGCGAGGTTACATATTTATCAAAAAAATGGGTACCATAATTCTGCTTTTTTCAATCATAATATGGGTTTTAAGCAGTTTACCTGTTGGTGTGGAATATGCTTCTCAAGAAAGTATTACAGGTCAGATTGGAACGGTAATAGCACCGGTATTTGAACCACTTGGATTTGGTAACTGGCAGTCATCAGTGGCATTAATATTTGGATTCTTTGCTAAGGAAGTGGTAGTAAGCACATTTGGATCGCTTTATGGTGTGGGGGATGGTGACGGTCTTGCAACTGCGCTGCACAGCACATTCACACCGTTGTCTGGATATGCATTCATGGTTTTTGCCCTGCTTTACATACCATGCGTAGCAACGTTCCTCGCAATAAGGAGAGAAACCAACTCCTGGAAATGGCCAATGTTCAGTGCTGCAGG
>WASR01000325.1:2422-2629 GCA_009712615.1 Methanobacterium sp.
TAATTGGATTGATGGCATCATTAATAATTTTCCAAGGAGGAACTTTATTGGGTTTTGTATAAAAATTTATGTTTTAAACTTCCTATTATTACATTTTTTTAAAAAAAGATATTCAAGGAGTTGAAAAAGATGAAATGTCGTATATGTGGTCATGATATCAAAGAGAATCATGATTCAAAACAATGTTCATGTTGCAGTTCTAAAAAC
>WASR01000007.1 GCA_009712615.1 Methanobacterium sp.
TAGTTCTATCCTGTTTTGTTCCGGTAAGTTTTGCTCACCCGATCACTGGGCCCCAAGGGCAAATTGTGCTTTTATATATTGGAACCAGCTCCTACAATTCACAAACCATGACTGGCGGTGTTGTTACAAATAACCCCTACATTAAGAAGTATGTCCCTCAAACAGAAATTTCAAGGAATGTTTGTGGTTTAGCAAAATTTGGAACACCCATGATCATACTTGCAAATGGTGACAGTCCAAGGGTGATGTTAACAGCAGGAGTGCATGGAAACGAAATTCCAGCACAACTCGCTGCAATGAAGTTGATCAATTATTTGAATGGAAAAAAACTCAATGGGACTGTTTACATTGTACCCTTCCTCTCACCAAATGGAACATCTCAAACCATGCGGTACTGGAATGATCAAAACTTAAACAGCATTGCAAACAAGGAAGGTACACCCACAAATGCCATTATAAAAATTTGTGAAGTAACAGGGATAGAAAAACTAGGAGATTTCCATTCAACCCAACCTGGAGGGGATCCAGGAAATTATAGTGTGCTTTGTTCTAAATCTCCGGAATATGAAAGTTATGAAATGGCAGAATATATTTCATCCATTACAAATTCATCCCTAAAAAGTTACGATGTGGCCGGTGTGGATTATGTTGGGGCTGTTGAAGATGTTTCAAACATCCATGGAATACCTGCAGTTACCTGTGAAGTTCTATCTCCACATGGAATTGCAACAGAAGAAACAGTTAACAGATCATTTGATCAAATGATGGCATTCCTAAAGTACTCAAAAATCATATAATAGAATAACTGATAGACGGCTACAATTATTTGAAACCATTATAATCTATTTATTTATTAGACTACAGCACGATTTAAAGTTCAGGTTTCGCTGTATACCTTTGTTTTGTAGATAACACATTGAAAATAACGACACATCACCATTAAGATCATAGAAAAATTTATATATCTAAAGTTTTACACTATACATCTAACATTATCAATGTTATATGTAATTGATGTTTATACGGAGGCTTGGAATGGATGGACCTAGTGGCAATTGTTTAAAAAGAATTATGTTGTTTTTACTAACTTTTGGAATATTTATATCGATGGCAGGTGCTTCTAATTCAGTGTATGCAGCTGATGGTAACTCGGATGATGGAATTAAAATTGAGGGTTACTACGAATTTGAACACCCGTACATTAAAGAACTTGCAGCCAACATAACCCAAAATGTGACTAAAAACCGTGCTGATACACGTTACAATATTATCAAGAACATTTTTGAGTGGATGGATAGTCATGTGAAATATGAAAAACCCATGTACTACAATTCCAAACACTACGCAGTTCAAACTGCAGTTTTAAGGAAGGGAAACTGTTGTGATCAGGCCAGATTGTTTATTGCACTTTGTAGAGCTGCTGGAATACCCCATAATGCTACCAAATTTGAACATTCTGATGCAGTGCAGTTCATGGGTGGAAATGTTTATGGGCATGTTTGGCCTGCCGTGGTCCTTGAAAATGGGACCCAAATAAATTGTGATACTTCCTCATGCTGTAGTAAACTGGATGCTCCAAGTTGGAAAAATAAGGGTGCAATATCCGAATCCTATGATCTGAAAATGTAGAATACCTCTTATTTTTTTTTAAATTTTTTACATCAAATTTTTTTAGTAGTCAAAAAATAGTCAAATATTTATTTTAGTATTCAGATAATAAAATATAGAAATAAGGGAAAAATAAAGGAAACAGTTTCATGTTTAAACCTGAGTTCAGCTACACAACCAGCATCGTCAACAATCTGGTGGAAATTCAATCCATTAAGGATTTCATAATGAATTCACCATTAATACTGGAAACAGAAGTATCATTAAAAAGGGATGCTCTTTTAAAAGCTGCACATCATTCAACTGCAATTGAAGGAAACACTCTGAGTATTAACCAAGTTGAGGCCATTTTTAAGACCATGGAAAAAACCTCACAAAAAAAAGCAGATCAAGAAGTTTTAAACTATTTGAAGGTGTTAGAAAACCTTGAAAACTATCTTGAAGCTGGAAAAATTACTGAAAAAACTATTTTGCATCTTCATGAAGATATAACTCATTACACATTGGACTACACTTACCTGGAAGGTCAGTATCGAATCGTTCCAGTTCATATAATTAACAAGGAAGGAGAAACAGTTTTCACACCTCCACCTGTGAATTCAATCAAAAAAAGCATGGCCAATTTAGTAAAATGGACAAATAATTCGGGAGAATTAAACCCGGTTATTGCAGCAGGAATTTTACACTATGAATTCGTGAGAATACATCCCTTTATTGATGGTAATGGTAGGACAGGACGAGTATTAACTGCACTCTACCTTCATACCCGAAAATTTGACGTGGACCGGATGTTCACCCTGGATGAATACTACGATAAAAACAGGCCAGCTTACTATTCAGCCCTAAATTCTGTGGACCAGAAAACCCAGGATTTAACCCTCTGGCTGGATTATTTTACAAAAGGATTTAAACATTCAATATTAAAGATTAAGGACCAGTTGCTTCTAATTACACCCGAAAACTCAGAAAATAAAAGGAATAAACTTTCTTAAAAAAATAGAAAAATACT
>WASR01000261.1 GCA_009712615.1 Methanobacterium sp.
TTGAAGAAGCAATTAAATCGCTTAAGAAAATATTTGGGATCGTTTCATACAGTCAAACATTGAAAACCAAAACAGATCATGATACCATTAAAATAGCGGTACAATCCTACATAGAAGATCTGATTGAAAATGGTGAATTTGACCCCAAAAAAACCTTCGCAGTGAAGTGCAGAAGGGTGGGAGAACACAGTTTTTCAAGCAGGGAAATGGCAGGATTCTGTGGAGCAGCCGTAATAGAAACAACTAACGCCCCGGTTAACCTTTCAAATCCTGACTTCACACTTTACATAGAAGTCAGAGACGATGACACCTACATCTTCCTTGAAAAAAACCCTGGTGCTGGTGGACTGCCACTCGGAACTCAAGGAAGCATGATTTCATTAGTTTCAGGTGGAATAGATTCTCCAGTCGCCACTTATCTCATGATGAAGCGTGGAGTTGACATCACCATAGTAAACTTCAATAACCATCCATACACAAGCGGTTCAAATGAGAAAATAATAAAAATCTACAATAAACTCAAAGAATATGCCTCTGGTTCAGATCTGAAATTGTTACAGGTTGATTATGGGGAATTCCTCAAAAAATGCATGGAAGATGCTCCACCAAGAATGACATGTGTGCTGTGTAAAAGTGGAATGTACCAGATAGCTGAAAAAATTGCTAAACAAGAGAAAGCACTTGCAATTATTGATGGCAGCAGCGTAGGTCAGGTAGCTTCACAAACTTTGCCCAACATCCTTGCAACGAGATACTCAACTTCTATGCCAATTTTAAGTCCATTGATAGGTTTAGATAAACTTGAGATATCTGAAATTGCAGAAAAAATTGGCACTTTCCAGTACTCAATACTTCCAGAAAGCGGTTGTGGAGCAGCACCAAAACATCCAGAAACTAATGCAGTATTAGAAAAAGTGCTTGAAGTCCAAGAAGAAATTGAAATGGATTCTGAGATTGATAAAGTTCTATCAACTCTTCACAAGGTTGATTTAAATTTATAAAATTATTTAATGACGTAGATATATATGGAGGATGATTAAATATGGCAATATTTTCGAATGCATCAGAAAACGACGTTACAAAGGCTATTGTATCTGAATTTGCGGAAGAATTTCTAGAATATGTAGAGAGTGATGTTGTAATAATAGGTGCAGGACCAAGCGGTTTAATTGCAGCAAAAAGACTGGCCGAAAGTGGTGTTAAAGTTCTTTTAATCGAAAGTAACAACTACTTGGGTGGAGGATTCTGGATCGGCGGATACTTAATGAACAAACTTACAGTCAGGGCTCCAGGACAGAAAGTCCTTGATGAAATCGGAGTTCCATATAAAGAAGTTCAGGATGGTCTGTTTGTTGCAGATGGTCTACATGCATGTTCAAAACTAATAGGGGCTGCCATGGATGCTGGAGCCAAAGTTATTAACATGACCAAATTTGATGATGTTGTTGTAAGAAAGGACAAAGTCGGTGGAGTTGTTATTAACTGGACACCTGTATCAGCTCTTCCAAGAGCCATAACTTGTGTAGATCCTGTTGCTCTAGAATCTAAAATAGTAGTAGATGCAACTGGACACGATGCAGTGGTTATAAAATCCCTGGAACAAAGGGGTTTAATAGACATACCAGGATTTGAAGGAATGTGGGTTGAAAAATCCGAAGATGAAATAGTTGAAAACACCAAACAGGTGTATCCAGGGGTTTACGTCACAGGAATGGCAGTTGCAACAACTTGTGGAAACACCAGAATGGGACCAACCTTTGGTGGAATGCTCCTTTCAGGAGAAAAGGTTGCAGAACTCATCATCGAAGATCTTAAAGTGGATGTCAAGGTAGAAGGGACAGCCACTAACAAAGCAACCAGTTCAAAATAGAATTAAATTACCATAAATTAAGTAGTGATTTAGAAATGAGTACTGCTAGTTACAGTGATGTTGAGGGAAGGATCATTGCTGTTTGCACAAGTTCTGTTAAAGGAACCAAGAAGAAAGATGTTTTCCAGGGTATTCTCATGGAAAATTTCGGACTTCTCGGGGACGGGCATGCTGAAAACCAGTCACATAGACAGTTAAGTCTCTTAGCTTTGGAAAGCATACAGAAAATGAGGGATCTTGGGCTTGAAGTTAATCCGGGGGATTTTGCCGAGAATGTTACAACTGAAGGTATTGAACTCGCAAAACTTCCAATTGGAACCAAAATAGCCCTGGGAAAAAATTCCATCGTTGAAGTGACACAAATAGGGAAGGAATGTCATTCACAGTGCGAAATAGGAAAACAGACAGGTCAATGTATAATGCCCACCGAAGGAATTTTTTGTAGAGTTCTAGAGGGTGGGAAAATAAAGGTTGGAGACAGTCTGAAAGTTTTTAAATTAACTACTTAAATCCTTATTTTATTATATAAGTTGATTAATTGATTTAATTCTTTTTTTTAAAGGCTCCTGATGTTGTTGACAGTGTAAGATTTATGATAGTTTTTTACCAACCTTTAAAAGGGATTAATCACTTGGAAATTAGGCTTATATATATGGGATAACATAGATAATTTGAATTGAGTTAAAATTAATGCTAATTAAAGTTGTCAAAGAGAATAATAATATAACGGAGGAATATTCGAT
>WASR01000262.1 GCA_009712615.1 Methanobacterium sp.
ATATTAACCCCTGAAAACCTTAAAGACAAATTTAAAGACCCTTGGATAGCACCTTACAAGAAGGTGATCACCATGGTTGATAAGGATCGTGTGGAACTGGTGGAGTATCACCCCTGTGTAGCAGGGTCTGAATGGATGGTTTACCAATACAAGAGGACGAGTGATCTTGTGACTGAATCCAAAAGAGATGGGGACAGGCATATTTTCCAGCTGAAGGTTGGAAAAGCAGACATGGAACTCAAACCAAGTTATTCAGCTGCGGGAATTGAAGAAGTTGTTGTAGAAGATGACGAAGTCAAGGTAGTTCATGCGGGTCTTGCAGGTGCGGGTGTTGGTGCAGCCATGTGCAGGGGAATGGCTAAAGGAGTTAAAAGAGTGGAGCTCTATGATGTTGGAGGAGGTTCCAAAGTAGGAAGAGCTGCAGTTGTAACTCCAAAACTACAAAAGGTCATAGTTGGTATTGATGATACTGATACCAAGGAAGAAGGAGCCACATGGACATTGGCAAACAACATAGGAATTGAACTATCTAAGATGGGTTTCGAATATTTAGATCATGTTACATGTCAACTTTATCCACACAATCCAAATAAAACACAGAATTGTGTCGCAATAGCCCTGGTTTTCGCAGTTAAATCTGAACAGAAAGAAGAAATGATAAATAAAATTTGTGAAATCCTTAAAAGAGATACATTATCAGATAAAACAGCCATTGCAGTCATGGATGGTTTTGATGTTCCTGAAGTTTTGAGGAAATATGGGGAGGCAACAAAAAAATCTATGATGACTGTTGAAGATGCAGAAGATGTGGCTAAAAAGGCAGGTGTCAAATTGATCCAAGTCACAGGAGCTCCTGGTGAAATAGGTGCTCTCGCAGCATTGGGTCTTTATAACGATCTTGAAGAGGCAGTTAAGGTTTACTACTAAAATAAAAAGATAAATTTAATTATTTTTCCTTCTTTTTTTAATAAATGAAATTTAAGAACTTACCAGATGAAGAATTGGCAAATTCCATATCAGTCATCAGAGGGGTTCCAAACTCTATTTTGAAGGTATTATCTCCAACAACAATTGTGTAAGGTTGATTTAAATTGTCCTGATCTAAAGTGATGGTCTTATATTTCACACCATTTATGTAGATTGAATAGGTGCCATTATTGATTATTCCATAACTGCTTGATATAAGACTGTTGTTCAGATATAAATTGATGTTGTATCCGTTTTGCATATTATTCGACAGTATCATGCCTTCTGTTATGTTTATATCAGAATTTCCGTTGGTTTGAAGAGCTTTTTCTGCGTAGAAATTGTTAAATCTGTTCCTTAGATCCCCATCCCTAATAACATCTCCTGGATTCAACCCCATCACGCTTCTTGCTGCGTTGGGTATTCTCATGGTGTTATCTTCCCCTGGTCGCGTCACATTCAAAACATATTTCTCGTTGTTTATGTAGATGGAATCACCATAATTGAGCTCTAATGTCGCTAGAGCTTCAGTAGGCATTCTTATACTAGTATATTCATTTTCAAGTGCACTGTCTACTGTGTAAGGCCCTCTCACATCCACAGTTTGATTATTGGTGGGGCTGTTGAATATTATCAAATTTCTAGAAGCTGGTTCGATGGATATTTTTCCACCTTCAACATGAACAGAACCCAACAAGGTGGTACACATTGCAAGGAGTATCATTGCAGAGACAATAATTGGTGAATGCATCTTTAGAAATGTCTTCAAATTTCTCATGTTGCCATCAGTTCGTGAAAACACATTGAAAGATATCCTAAGTATCTTGATGATATAATAGATCGCTATTATTACTCCAATAATTGATATTGCAAGGCCAATATACAGGGAAACGAATCTTATAAAAAATATTGCGAAAATACCCAGTGATGCAAGTGAAAGGCCCAAAATTTCCATACGAATGTACTGGCCTAGTGAATCAATCATGGTTATTCTACCGTAGGCAGTGGCCCTGTCAACAATGGTTCTCACTACCTCCGTTGCAACGACATTCAGTTCTGTCAAAGTAGAAAGCACATGGTCGATCTTTCCAATATCTACTTCTTTGACTTTCATACCCATGACATCCGCATCAAGAACGATACCAACATCAACACCGTAGTCGTCTTCGAGCTTAATTTTGTTTAAAAATGATCTTTTAGCCGCAAACTGACCACTTAAAGGTTGGTCAAATTTAATCTCTGGGAAAAAGAATTTCAAGAGTGGTTTGGCTGTTAATTCTGTGACTCTTCCAGCTTCCCTTTTGAATTTTGTTTTGGTAACATCTGCTTCCCCATTGAGTATGGGATCCACAATATTTCGAACCTGGGACTGGGTGAGGTTCTTAAGATCTGCATCAAGGAATACAACTATGTCTCCTTTAGAGTTCTTAAAGCCGGTTTTAATGGCGGCTCCTTTACCTCTATTTTTCATATGATGAATGACTTTAGCTCCAGCTTCTTCAGCAAATTTTGAGGTTTGGTCCATTGATCCATCATCAACTACCACTATTTCGCCTATGTACGGCAATGATTTAACAACACTAACAACATGTGCAACGGTTTTTTCCTCGTTGAATGCAGGGATGATCACGGACACTGTCATTGGC
>WASR01000154.1 GCA_009712615.1 Methanobacterium sp.
ACATATTCTATTTCTACAGTTATTTGGAACTACTTTCTTTCTAGCACAAATTTTGGTACGGCCTCTTTGAAGGGGTCAAACTCTTCGATATTTTTCACTTCCATACACTTCATACTCACCATTGAATGGAGTGAGGACGGTAATCTGAGTATTCTTTTTAGATCGATTGAAACCTTGGCATCAACCAGGCTCATATTAAGGGCAGCAACACCATTTATAACTTTTTTATATCTTTGAGGCCCAATTTTACCCTTGAAAACACCCCATTGATTGTTAGCAATCAGATTACGGTTTTTTAAAACATCGTTCAGAAGTTTTTTATTCACGTCATCCAGTTGGGTTTGGTTGTTCATGTGGAGTATAGTGTATTTAACCCGATCGGTGAATACTCTGGGGTATCCAAATGGAATAACAAAGTGTTCATATGAAACCCTTTCAAAATCAAGACTGAACTCATTTTCAGGCACATCAGCACCCACAATATATTTCACAATCTGGGATCTAACATCACTGTCTGTTTTAAGTACAGTGGGATCCAGTATCCTTACATGGTATCCTCTGCCTGAGTAAACCACATGTATATCTTTCAGCCCTAGATCACCCTTTAATACATCGATAAGTCCGCAAACTATTTCCCTTGCTTCGTTTAGACATATTTCACAGACACCTTCACATCCACATGTTCTCACTGGAATGTCTTTAGCATCAACATCAAAAACTAATTCTGCACCGTTCCAACCATCTCTTCTTTGCGGTTTATCATAAAAAGCCACGGATGAATAGGCTGCAAATGGTGTTCGAACCTTTAAAAAACGTCTGAGAAAATCCGGTGTCCTAAATATTTTGTAACGATCGTTGGGTCCCCTTCCAATATGATCAAAACCAAATTCCCTATCTTGAATAGTGTTAGCTATGAAGTCAGGAACCTGATTAATGTTCCATTCCTCTTTGTAATACCTTTTCCTTTCTTCGGGTGTTGCGGGAGTTAAATATTCTATTTTTACCATCTCACAGAGTTTTGTTAATATTCATTGTTATTGTTTGTAATTTTTAACAAGGATTATTCAGATCCATTCTTAGTTTCTGTGTTCTCTCAAGTTTCGTTGGATTCATTTTCACTCGATTGTTGTGATTCTTTTCTTATAATCCATGTCATTCTGTTGTAGTAGGACAGGGGGTTGCCTATCTTTTTACAATTTTCATCTGGTTTGCAAAGACTTGGAAGGTGTAGTTTAACCTTTTCACAGCTCATGGGCGTGTACCAAGTTGTTTGTCCTTCATTTTTAAGATCAGGTGTCTCATGCATGCCGAAACCAAGCTTAGCTATCAAATTCACCTTATCTTGTGGTTGATCTTCAAACAATGGAGGAGTACACCGCTCAGCAGCTCCGAATATTAAAGGCATTACCTCACCTTCCACAACTGTGAGATTTGGATCGATATCTGATATTCTTTTACTTATGTTTTCGCTGAATACTGATGGGTATAGTCTGGCATAGGATATGAACGGTGTTAAAAACATGATTATGGCATCGTTACGTCCGCCCGATTTAATTCCTTCCATAACATTTTTGACGCATGGTGGAAATGCTTTGGGATTTAAAGCAGATGCCTTGATACTACCTCCCCTTGATCCTCCACCAAATCCAAATGATCTGGCTGATTCCACCAGAACCTCTGAGATTTTATCTGCTAGTTCGAGTAGTATGGGGTTGGGTTCAATTTCCCTTTGAGACCTTTCTGAAACATTTTTAATGTAATCCTCGGTGTTTTGCATGACCATTTTGATCATCACCAGTTCCTTTACCCTTGTACCTATCAATGCTTCGTACATTTTATCGGGTTTTCTTCCGTGTATCTTTGAACTGAATCTTTCTAGAAAATCATCCCTGTCGAGGATAACTTCGCCGTTGTCTAGTATCATTTCATGTAGTCGGAGTTTTTTTGAGCCAAGCAATTCTTCAAAAAAAATCCATCTAGGATGTGAAAGACTCACAACACTGTTCAATATGTTGTTCACTGCAAGACTTCTCTCTGATTTTGATAGTTTGCCCAATCTGTATTCCATGATCTTTCCCTGCGATTCAACAAGGACACGACTTTCCCTGGAGTTTGAACCGTATTTGGCTCCTACTGCTTGACAGAGAAGGTAATATGATATTACATCAAATTTGTATATTTCTGGGTTGCAAAGATACTCATACTTATTGTTATCAAAGTTTCTGTCATTTTTCTTTTTAACGTACCACTCGATCCTTTTGATTGCCAGATCGATGTAATTTCGTGGTATGAATGAATCATCTGATATTTCCTGGGATCTGCTCTCAGTAACAATGCTCATCAATTCGTCATTATCTGCTAAAACCCTTTCAAAATCACCTAACTCACGAACAACATTTTTTCCCTCGTCCGAAAGTGGATTTATAAATGCTACTGATAACATAATATTTCCTATGCACTTTAATTATAAAATAGCTTATGAGAGCGCTGGATAAGAACTCATAAAAATGATATAAACTTACCCATATTCATAAAACTAACTAATGGTAAATTATATTTTTAGGTTGTCCAAATTTTTCTATTTTATTAAAATAACTACCAAGATACCCCTG
>WASR01000129.1 GCA_009712615.1 Methanobacterium sp.
GGTTAAACCCATTAAAAACGGCACAGTTATAGACCATATAACTGCAAACAAGTCTTTAAATGTTCTTAAAATATTAGGACTTCCAAATAAAGATACCTCTGTAACCATTGCTATGAATGTTAAGTCATCCCA
Organism: Methanobacterium sp.; assembly: GCA_009712615.1. GTDB lineage: Archaea > Methanobacteriota > Methanobacteria > Methanobacteriales > Methanobacteriaceae > Methanobacterium_B. The sequence goes on from WASR01000129.1 coordinate 133, forward strand.
GATGTTTGCCAAAGATATTGTTAAAATTGAGGGAAGAGAACTTAAATCTGGCGAAGTGGATAAAATTGCACTAATAGCGCCTTACGCCACAATAAACATAATAAGAAATTATGAAATTGCAGGTAAAGGTAAAGTAAAGCTTACTAATAATGTTAAGGGAATATTAAAGTGTCCTAATCCCAACTGCATAACCAACACACCTGAACCAGTTCAAACCAAGTTTCAAGTCATAGACAAAAATCCCCTTCTTCTCAGATGTTACTACTGCGAAGGTATAGTAAACAACGAAGATATAGGAACCCAATTCAAATGAAAATAATTATAGATGTCTTTAAAAATATAAATGAGTTAACACCTATTTAATAATCATTAAAAGGTTTTTTTTATGTACAGGAAAGTTTTCGAATTGAAAACAAGTGCCAGGCTTGAGATAATTGACATTAGCTCAGCAATAGATTCCATAGTAACAGGTTCTGGTGTGAAAGCTGGGCTGGTAAATGTGTTCAGCAAACATTCTACCTCGGGCATTGTGATAAATGAGAATGAATCGGGGCTTGTGGAAGATTTTAAGAATTTACTTAAAAAAATTGTTCAAAATGATGCTGGTTATAATCACGATAGAATAGACAATAATGCTGATTCCCACCTCAGATCCCTGCTTTTGGGTAACGATGTGAGTGTGCCTGTGGAAAATGGGAGGATGGAGCTTGGAACTTGGCAGAGTATATTCTTCATTGAACTAGATGGACCTAGAACCAGAAATATTACAGTGACAGTTCTTCCTTGAAATTTTAGTTTTATATCTGAAAATTAAAATATTGAATTACCATCCTAATCTTCAACAACAATCCAAAAAAGGTGTAGTGCGGAGTTAATTTTAGGAATTAACCTCCATTTCAAATGCTACAACGGGGTATTCGAGTTCGAAGTTGGTGATCACTTCTGGATCAACCTCTCCAAAGTATCCGACCACAGATCCTTCATTGGAATCACCTGAAGCTTCAACCCTTGCACATCTTCCCCTGATAAATGAGGGATGATTGTAGGTTTCTATTTCCATTTTAAGTCCTAAATTCAATATAAATGCATCTGTTATTGATTTAATCTCTGTGAAGTTGGCTGTTGAATGTGTTACTGCGCAGGCTATTTTTTTAATTATTTTGGTTCCTGTTTCTGCAGATTCATCGATGTAGGCCACATCTCCCACTTCAAATATTTTTTGTGGAAGTTCCTCATGTTTGTTATCCTCTAAAAATTCCATCAAACCATTTATAAGGCTTTTCCTTATCATGGTTCTGTCCTGGGATATTGGTTGGGAAACCATGACATGGTCATCCTCTTCTAGTCTGAGGTTTTTGTAGTGCTCATCTTCGCTTGTGAGCATGAGACTCATTACTTCATAGAAACCCATTCCTATCATTATTTCTCTTACCCTGTTTTCAAACAATCTCGCGTTGTCAGGGTAGGCTATGGTTGATATTTCAGGTAGTTCAGGTTCTATTTTTTTGATGCAATGTCCAATTGCTATGTTTTCAATGATATCTACTTCATGGAGAATGTCAATTCTGTATGCTGGTATTTCACATTCCACAGTTTCAGAGTCCAGGACTTCTGCCCCTAATCTAACACGTTGAAGCATGCCAACCACATCATTAACATCGAGATCCACCCCTAAGAGTTTTTCCGCTGTTTTTATATTCACATTCATTGTTTTGGAGCTTAAATCGGGGGTTTCAACAGTTCTGTCCTTGTAAACCATGTCTATAGTTTTTATACTTCCACCGGCCTCTGCAAAGGAAGTTGCTATGATATTCAAGGCAAAGTTCACTGCCCTTTCATCTGTTCCAGTTACATCTATTAGAACGTTTACAGAGTTTTCTGTTAGTTTGGTTAATTCACCATTTATTATTGGAGGCATTGATAGTACATTACCCTTTGAATCCTTAATTAATGGATATTTATCGAATTTCTCTATTAAATGGGAGTATTTTTTACCTTTTTTATGGTTGAAGAGGATTTCATCGAGATTTTGTTCCTCTGTGGTTTCAAGGGCTACGAATGAATTTTGTTTTGGATCTGCTGCGATGTAATTGAATGGAGGTGTGAGTACATCTAAGTTGTGGATTCCTATTGCAACCTTCTTTCTGTCACGTCCAAGCACCCAGTGAAGATCTTCTTGAAAGTCCATAATATCCTTTAATCCATCTTCATCTATGGATATCCCTTCCACTATACAGCATGATGTGAATGGTCTGATCTGTTCTAATTCAGGATCCACAGTCATTGTATAGCCAGATTTAGATGTTTTATAATCAGGTATTCCAGTTTCAATACCTAGAAAACCCCTGACTGTTCTAGCTATTCCATCTACACTGTAGTAATCTGGTCTACTTGGGAAAAATTCTACCTTCACCTTTTCATCGTCGTAGTTTTCAATATCACTTCCAATCATTGGGAGTAATTCAATTAATTTTTCCC
>WASR01000066.1 GCA_009712615.1 Methanobacterium sp.
CAATGAAGATGATCCAAAGTGAGAAGGAGAAATTCACAGGGTTGAAATTAATGTTGAAGATACAGATACCGAAATAGTTACTGGTCCCTACATTTTGGAGGCAAATTCCAAACAGGCCCTTGATCAGCAGGTGAAGTTCACACTATCTGGCTACTTCAGAAAGGGGGATGTCGTAAACAAACTGTATTAAAAAAAAATATGAATTAAGATACTAAAATTGATTAAATACTTCTTGGTAAATTAAAAATTTATAACATTGCTGGAACATCAGAAGCTAAACTGGATCCGCATTGTGCACAAAATTTTGCTGCATCATTATTTTGCGCCCCACATTCTTGGCAAAAGTTAGATTTAACGTCACTATTTCCATTATTAATCTGAAGTTCTAATAATTCTATGATTCGATTATTTTGTTCAATTAAAATATCATTTTTCATAGATAATGAAGCTAAAAATCTCCCATTTACCTTTTCTAATCTAGATAAACCGTCAGTTATGTACGCTTTGTAAACTTGATCAGCCAACTTAGCTTCGGTAGCGTATTCTGCCTTCCTATTTTCTATAAATTTAGTTTTAGTAACGGTATCATTGTAATACCTTTCAATCTCATCAATGTTTTTACCATCTGATGCCATCTTCTTTAAACTTGCTTTGAGGTGAGGTTTAATCGCACTATTAATAGGTTTACGCATTAAATCTTCAATTCTCTTCTCTTCTGGAGTTTTTTCATTACTATTTAATATTCCCATCTTAATCCCCCTATTATATGATAATATGACATCTAAGACATTAAATATATGGGAATATTTCAAAATAAAGACAAAATGCAAAATAATAATTTACTGAATTTATGTCAAGTTTGAGTCAAGAAGTTTCAATCAAAAAAAAATTAAAAAATAGTAAACCCCATGAAACACATGGGTTTTATTGATTTCAAATTTTAATGTGTGGTTGGGTTGTTGATGGTTGGTATGATATCCTTGGATACTTTACCAGTGATCTTCTTCATTTTTGTGACCAGTCTGTCCTTTTCAGTTCCGGATAATGCGTTTTCCAGCACTTCACTCATGGTTTTAACTGGTATGATCTCGATCTGGTCCTTGTACTTCTCTTCTATCAGAACATCTGCCATGTTGGATTCTGGTATTATAACCCGTTTCATACCTGCCTCTGCAGCTGCTTCGATTTTACCTGTGACTCCTCCCACTGGCATGACATCTCCACGGACACTGAGTGATCCTGTGAGTGCCACTGTCTGGTCTACCGGCACATTTTCAAGGGCAGATATGACTGCTGTTGCAATTGACACACTTGCACTGTCACCTTCAATACCATCATAGGCCTGTAAGAACTGGATGTGTATGTCGTGGTCTGTGATGCTGGTTCCTGTGTTTTTCTTGATGACTGCGCTCACGTTTTGCACTGCTTCCTTGGCTATTTCTCCGAGTTTTCCTGTGGCTATGATCTTACCTTCGTCCTTACTCTGGGCCGGTGCAGCTTCTGCTGCTATTGGGAGCAGTATTCCACTTCTATCCCCGATTATGGCCAGTCCGTTGACCATTCCAACCTTGCTTCCGTCAGATTCGAAGACACTGTAGGTTTTTCTCTGGTCAATGTATCTGTCTGCTATTTGCTGTTCGAGGGTTCTTGCAAGTTTTTTAGCGGTAAGTACATGTTCAAGGGTGACTGCTGGTGCTGATTCTTCCTTGGCTATGTCTCCTGCAGCTCTTACGAGTCCTCCAAGATCCCTGAGTCTGAGTGTTAGTTCGTCCTTTTTACCGGATCTTCTCTGAGCCTCGTGGATAATTTCCTGTACAGCTTCGCTTGAGAAGTGTGGTATTCTACCGTCTTTTTTAACTTCCTGTGCAACGAATTGTACGAGTTTTTCCCTGTTTTCAGGGCAGTCCTTCATTGAATCCTTCATGAAAACTTCGTAACCGTAACCCCTTATTCTGGATCTGAGTGCTATGTGCATTCCTTCAAGTACCTGCAGGTTTCCTGATGCTACCAGTACAAAGTCGCATGGCACTTCGTCGGTACTTACCATTGCTCCACTGCTTGATTCGCTCTGTCCAGTTATACTGTATTTCTTTTCCTGCATTGCTGTTAACAGTTCCTGCTGGGTTTTCATTTTCATGGTTCCGATTTCGTCGATGTAGAGAACTCCCTTGTTGGCCTTGTGGATCATTCCAGGTTCTACACGTTCATGTGCTGGTGTTCCAAGTCCACCTGACTGGTATGGGTCGTGACGTACATCTCCAAGCAGGGCTCCTGCATGTGATCCTGTTCCGTCAATGAATGGTGCCATGTTCTTGCCTTCGTTGTTTACTAGGAGTTTTGGTACCAATGCATTATTTTTAGGTCTCATCTGCATGATAATAAGAAGAACTATTCCTGCTGCTATTATTGCTGCCAGGTACTGTTGTGTTACAACTCCTGCTACGAGTATTGCTCCTATGACAAGCATCATGAGCAGGTTTCTCTTTTCGTCCTTGGATTTGGCCTTGATCCTGTAGGTGTTTACCACCTTTTTACCTTCACCAGCCGGGAGTGCACCTATGAGTGGGTTGTTGTTGTCTTCCATGTTTGGATAGAGC
>WASR01000136.1 GCA_009712615.1 Methanobacterium sp.
ATTTTAACGAGGTTCAATAAAAATTTTCTTTAATAACAATTTATAATAGGATAAAAAATCAATTAAATATTAATGAAATTATCTTAAGGAGGTATTTGAATGGACTTATTCACCGTGATAATAATTGGAATAATTATTCTGATTTTTTTAGGACTCTCAATACGAGTTGTAAATCAGTATGAAAGAGGTGTGGTTTTCCGTGTAGGTAAGGTTATTGGAGTGAAAGAGCCGGGTTTAAGGCTCATAATTCCAGTTATTGATAGGATGGTCAAGGCATCACTACAGATCGTTACTATGCCAATTCCTTCCCAGAAGATAATAACCGAAGACAATGTATCCATTGATGTGGCAGCAGTTGCTTACTTCAAGATTATGGATCCTTACAAAGCAGTTGTGGAAGTTGAAAATTACAACAGAGCAGTGAATCAGATTTCCCAAACCACAGTCAGGAGTGTTGTTGGTCAGTTTAACCTAGATGAAATACTTTCAGAAACTCCAAAGATTAACACCAGAATAAAGGAAATAATCGACAAACACAGCGAACCATGGGGAATAAATGTTACTACAGTTGAAATTAAAGATATTAAACTCCCAGATACCATGAAACGGGTTATTGCAATGCAAGCCGAAGCAGAAAGGGAAAAAAGAGCCAAAATTATTGCTGCTGAAGGAGAGTATCTATCTGCAACCAAACTTGGAGATGCTGCAGACATCATATCTGAACATCCAATTGCTCTTCAGCTTAGAATTATGCAGGTACTAAACCAAATAGCAGTTGAGAAAAATTCAACAATAATATTCCCTGCTCCCCTGATGAACAGCATTACTGACATCTCAAATTTCTTAAAAACAGAAAATATGGGTGCTGAAGAGAAAAAATAATTAATATCTAATGTGATCTTAAAAACAAATAGGATGGAGCTGGAGTTAACATAAAAATTTGTTGATCTGACTCCAAAAATTTTCTTTTTTTTCTAAATATTTATATTGGATCAATTGACATGATAGTTTGATGATTGCTTATTTAAGAAAAAAAGATTTTTATCTGATTTTTAAGAATCTTGGAACTGTCATGGAAGGAATTGGTATAGTAATGCTAATACCTTTAATCGTTGCTTTAATTTATGGTGAACACGATTTTGAAGGATTTTTATTGGCTGGTATTCTCTCCATGTCTATTGGTTACGTTCTTAAGATGAAATTTTCAGATAACATCAACTTGAAACTCAAACACGGGATGATAATCGCAGCTTTAGCCTGGCTTTGGGCCGCTCTAATGGGCAGCATATGTTTGATGTATGCCACAGATATTAGTTTCTTAAACGCCTACTTCGAAAGCATGTCTGCTTGGACTGGAAGCGGTTTAACAATGTATACCGATGTACAGATACTTCCACAATCAGTTCTATTTTTGAGAAGTCTTGAACAATGGGTGGGCGGACTTGGAGTTGTTATTGTGGTTATTGGGATCTTAATTCGTCCAGGAACAGCTGCCTCCAGATTGTACAAAGCAGAAGCCAGGGAGGAAAAGATCAAACCAAGCATAGCAAATACAGTCAGGACAATATGGTGGATCTATCTTTTCTATACTATTCTCGGAATTGTGCTCTACGTACTTGCTGGAATGTCCATTTTTGATGCTGTTAACAACTGTTTCACCAACTTGTCAACAGGTGGAATGTCTATAAAAAATGATAACATTGGATTTTACAACAGCGTCCCAATTACAATCATTACAATATTACTCATGATATTAGGCGGAACCAGTTTCCTTGTTCATTACAATGCACTGAAAGGTAGAGTTTGGGATGTGTTTCGTGATATACAATTTCAGGCCATGTTGATTATTGTTGCTGTTTTTTCTGTTATGCTATTCGCTGTTTCACATTTCACTTCCCTAAATTCCATATTTTACGTTGTGTCAGCATTGAGCTGTACAGGATCTAACACTGAAACTGTGAGCACAATGTTTGGATGGACTGATTACACCAAGGTCATTTTGATAGTATGCATGATAATAGGTATGGCTGCAGGTTCCACCACAGGAGCTCTTAAACTCATTAGGGTAGTCACGTTATTTAAGGGAATATACTGGGAAATAGTAAAAGTTTTATCGCCAGAAGGATCTGTATTCCCTAGAAAAATAAGCGGAAAAACTGTTAAGGATGCAGAAATTAAAGAAGCAGGAAGTTACACCTTTTTATATTTGTTCTTCATAGTGATTGCATGGTTCATTTTCATGTCATACGGCTATGGAGGAATAAACTCTTTATTTGAAATTGCATCTGCACAGGGTAACGTGGGCCTTTCTGTAGGTATAACTGGACCCACTATGCCCACCATACCAGAGATATTACTTATTATAGGAATGTGGATTGGTAGGATCGAGATCATTCCAGCACTGGTCCTTCTTAAAGGAAGTTTTGATCTATTCAAAAGGTTTAATAGATAAAAGATATAATGGGATAAATTACTTGTTGGTATAATTAATATTAAACCTGCAAAAAAAATTTTAAGAGGATTAAATTATGTTTATCAATTTAATTGGGGTTTATCTATGTATCTAGTTATAATGGGG
>WASR01000148.1:0-341 GCA_009712615.1 Methanobacterium sp.
CGGCGGCGCGGTCGTCACTGTCGGCCCGGCGGGACCGGAGCGGCCGGCAGAAACGACCGGGAGTTCTGGCGGAAGGCGAGCGCCACCAGTCCGGCCAGGGACAGCGGGACTGCAAGACAGGCAAGGCCGGTATTGAATCCTCCCGTCGCCTCCCGCAGGAAACCCATCAGATAGGGACCGGAGAATCCTCCGAGATGCCCCATGGAGCTGACAAAACCGATGCTGGCGGCGGCAGCGGTTCCGGTGAAGAGGGATGTGGGAATGGTCCAGAACGTCGGCATGGCGGCGTGGATCCCCATGGCCGCCACGGCGCGCGCCGCCATGGCGATGCCCGGGTGGGT
>WASR01000148.1:351-2578 GCA_009712615.1 Methanobacterium sp.
CCCGCCGCCCCGGCTAACCCGAGAGCACCCAGGAAGCAGGCCCTGCCGGCATGCCATCCCTTGTCGCCGCGCTTATCGAGGCGGTTCCCCCAATAGGGCATAAAGAACACTGCAGCCACATAGGGGATGGCCGACAGGAAACCCGCCCCGGTAATCGACGCGCCGAACAGCCGCACAATCTGTGGCAGCCACAGGCTGAAACCGTAAAGCCCCATGATGATACTGAAGTAGCCGAACGCGAGTAAGAGCGCACGGGGATTGGTGAAGGCGAGCAATCCCCGGGATGTCCGCGCAAAGGGTCGGCTGGCCGCGTCCTGCTTCATGGTATGGATGAGCCAGAGTCTTTCCTCCTCGGAAAGCCAGCCGGCGTCAGCCGGACGGTCGGTCAGATGAACCAGACAGACGAATGCCATGGCAATCGCGGGGAGCCCCTCACCGATAAAAATCCATTGCCACCCTGCGAGACCGGCCACACCGTCAAGCTGGCCGAGAAGAGCGGACGCGGGCAATCCGATCGCGTTGGACAGCGGACTTGCGACCATAAAAAGGGCGATGATCCGGCCACGGTACGCGGCCGGGAACCAAAGAGAAATATAGAAGATCATCCCGGGGAAAAACGCGGCCTCAGCCGCTCCCAGCAACAATCGCGTCACATAAAAACTGCGCTCGTCCCACACAAAGGCCATCGCAGTCGCGAAGACGCCCCAGAGGAAGGCGATCAACGCGGTCAGCCGGCGTGCGCCGAACCGGTCGAGCGCCAGATTGCCCGGCATCTGAAACGAAAAGTACCCTATAAAAAACAGAGCTCCACCGAGACCGAATACCGTCGGAGAGAACCCGAGAGCCTTATTCATTGTCAGACCGGCAAATCCCAGATTCGATCGATCAAGATATGAAATAAAATACATCACCATCAAAATAGGCAACAGTCGCCTTGTTACCTTGTGTATAACAACACGCTCGATCTCCTGGCTCATATTATTCTCCTCAGGGTTTTTCTAGAAATAAAATTTTATTATTATTTTCAGATATTAATGCAGCCCATCGTCGCCTGCCGCTATTGTCGTCACCGGGGAAGGAGAACGTCACGACACAGGCCGGGACGATCCGTTCAGACGGCCGCGGGAATTCCGAGGATGTCCCGAGCCTCCTCCGGTGTCGCGATATCCCGTCCCATGGCTCTGGCGATACCGGCCACGAAGGACACAACATCTCCGTTATTTGGGCTGCCAAGTTCATGCCAGCCATAGTCGCCAAGGCCGACGGCCACATGCCCTCCCATTTCGATGGCAGCGGCAACCTGCGAGAGAGGATTGCCGATTTTGTTGCAAACCGACCATTCCACCGCGCCGCGCGGCAGGGATCGGAGATGCGCAAGAAGTCCCTCCACGGTTCCCGGATGCCCGCCGAGAATGCCGCCGTCGGTCAACTCGAACATCAGATAAGCCGGCGAGGCGATCAGGCCCATGTCGCGCAGCGCCTCAAAGGTCCTCGTAAAAGCGACCGTCCAACTGATGAATTGCGGTTTGATCCCGAGCCGCGGCAATCGGGCGGCGAGATCCTGCAAGGTGCCGACGCTGTTGACATAGGTCAGCCACTGCGTCTGGTAGGTCCGGCCTTCCCTATCGAAACAATCGATATTGGTGCTTCCGGTGTCGATCGGCGCCAGATCGGGGCGGGTCTCGGCGCGCGCAGCCAATTCCGTCATATGGACCAGCCGGTCGGTGTCACCGCAACTGGTCACCTGTCCCAGGGTTGGATGCACGAGGATGTCCGAACCGGCCCGAATGGCCCGGATCGCGTCCGCGTAGGTCTCGGTATCATGTGACGGCGAACCATCCGGACAACGGGCATGAAAATGGACAAGACTGGCCCCGGCCTCCCGAGCCCTTGCCGCCTCCAGAGCAATTTCGGAGGGGGTAAACGGGACATGGGGATTGTGAGAGCGCGGCATATATTCGTTGATGCGCGCCTCAATGATTAACTTTTTGCGAGCCGTCATTTTGCGTTTAACCCTCCGGCGTGTGCATGAACGAGAGCCGGGCTCCGGCAAAGGCCTGAAATCCGGGAGAGCGGGAGGATATTTTTCCTCACATTCCTCCCACGGACTATTGTCCCGGGTTGGGCGGGATAAATCCGCCGACCGCGCCGGCCAACCGGTTTCCCGGCGCTTGGCATTCCCGCCGACGTCGTCCCCCGTGTTCCATCTTCGGGGATAAGAGCGGCC
>WASR01000163.1 GCA_009712615.1 Methanobacterium sp.
AATTTAATCAAATGGGAACTAGAACAATTCATTTGTTTTATGCAAATCCCCAGTTTTTTTTTGTTATTGTACATATACATACATTTGCACAAAACTGATCCAATAAATATATATAGTTGTGATATTAACCCATTTTTTAGGATAAAAACATTTTAATATAGATTAAAGTCTATGTACGTCCTTGAAATTAAAGTTGGGAGAGATTAGTGGATGATGGCAAATATTTATGGACAGTACGGTGTGAATGTTCAAGAAATTTTCACGAAGATCGATAGGTTTCTGGAAGAAAATTTTGATAAGTTCGACGATAAAAATCAAATTTTAAACCAAGAAAGTTTGATAAAAATTAAAATTTTAATCTGCGACTTAACAGCACTGGAAGGACTCAATCCAAAGGAAATTAAACACAAAGAATCTTTGATCTACGAATTAATATCAATTTTGGACATGTACTACATAAATAAAAGGGATGATGTTGTAGAAAATGAAACCTTTTTCTTGATCCCTTAATTTGTTTTGTATCCCTAACTAATTTTCTGATTTCAATTTCATGCTTCTCAAAGGTTTTTTTATGATTCCCTAAACAAGTCGGTGTTAGTATCCACTAATCTCAGTGTATATCATTCTAATGCAGAAATATTTATAGCGTGTTGACCATACTATAAATTTAGATCATAGGGCAAAAAGTTAGTGTAGGGAGTAACATTTACCAGAGTATATATCTCAATTCATCCGTAGGATTATTTGTTAAATTTATTTACGGGATTTGCTATGCTTTTGATTTGTTCTAATTGTACCTTTGTTAATATGTTGGGGTTGGGAGTAGTGGAAGAAAAAAATGTTAACCCTCCCTTAAATTCAGGTTGCTGTGGATCAACTGTAAATTTAAGTATGTGGGAGCAAACCTTTGATGTTTTACCTGATTTTGTTATCATAATAGATGATAATCACATCATCAAGAAGATAAACAGAAATTTCACCGAACGATTGGATGGCAAACCTGAAGATTTCATTGGGAGACCTTGTTACTCACTGGTCCATTCAAGTAACGAACCCCCTGATTTTTGTCCACATTCATTACTCCTTAAGGATAATAAGGAACATACCAAAAAATTTTTCATAGACAGTTTAAACGGGTACTACAAAGTATCTGTCTCACCTATTTTTGAAGAAGATGAATTGAAAGGAGCAGTTCATATTGTTCACAACATCACCGAGGTTAGAAAACTTGAAGAATCTCACAATCGATTAATTACCATCGTTGAGTCTTCTGAAAATACCATCATTGGAAAGGATCTGGATGGTACCATAACTGACTGGAACAAGGGTGCTGAAAAGATGTATGGTTACAGTGCCAAGGAAGCTGTTGGCAGATCCATCTCCATGTTAGTACCAAAACATCTTGAAGATGATTTATGGTGGATAATGAATGAGATCAGGTCGGGTCGGCCAATCAAAAACTATGAAACAGTTAGGATTACCAAGGATCAGACCATTATCCCGGTTTCACTATCCATATCACCCCTAACTGATCCCAATGGAACTATCCTTGGGGCTTCAACCATTGCCATCGACGTTACTGAACGAAAAAAGATTGAAAGACACAGGAGAGAACTGCTTGAAAGACAAAAGAACCTCACAAAACAACTTCAAGCAGCGAATAAAGAACTTTTAGATATCCAACAAAAATTAACAAAAACCATTAAAAAACTTGAAATATCCAATTCAGAACTTCAACAATTTGCATATGTAGCATCCCACGACTTGAAAGAACCTTTAAGGATGGTTACAAGTTTTCTTCAACTGTTAAAACAAAGGTACAGATACGAACTTGACAGTGACGCCAATGAATTCATAGATTTTGCAGTTGACGGCGCCAAGAGGATGCATAACTTAATAGAAGATCTGCTTGCTTACTCCAGAATCATGACACAGGGTAAGGAATTCAGTGCAGTGAACATGGAAGAACTTTTAGATCATGTGATCCTAAATTTGAAGGTTTCAATTGATGAGAACCATGCAGAAGTTACACATGACCCCCTCCCAAAAATTAGGGCAGACGAATCTCAGATTATACAGCTCATACAGAACCTTTTTGAAAATTCCATCAAGTACAGAAAACAAGAGGTTCCAAAAATACATGTCTCAGTCAAGGACACTGAGGATGAATGGATATTCTCTGTGAAGGACAATGGTATTGGCATAGCCACCCAACATGCCCAGAAAATATTTTTGATCTTCAAGCGTCTGCACACCAATCAAGAATATGATGGTACTGGAATTGGACTTGCAATCATAAAAAGAATAATTGACAGACATTCAGGTAGAGTCTGGGTGGAATCTGAACTGGGCAAAGGTTCCACCTTCTTTTTCACAATATCAAAAAATTTGCATAATTCCATTAAGCTATGACACGTAGAAAATGGAATGAATACCATTCAATCAAATATTTAGGCTAAAACTTTTTTTTTGTAATCAACATTAAAAGCCAAAATTTAATCAAAATTATATAACTATACACCTTTTTCATTGAAAAAATTGAACAAGTATTAAATGATAAAAACTACAATATTAGAA
>WASR01000019.1 GCA_009712615.1 Methanobacterium sp.
CCCGCCCACCATCCGGACCTTTCCCCATGCGGAACTGGTCTCGCGCCTGGAGGATTTTCTTTATCACCTGCGCCAGGGCGATGAGGACGCCTACCCGCGGACGGCGGCGCACTATCTCGACGACTGGGCCGCCGACGAACGCGGCTGGTTGCGCAAGTACTATCCGGCCGGCAGCGACGAGCCCTTCTACGACCTCAGTGCGGCGACCGAAAAAACGATCGAATGGATTGCCGGCCTCGGCCAGCGCCAGTTCGTCGGCGCCGAAGCCCGATTGCTGACAGTGTTCGAACTGCTGCGCCAGATGGCCGAGGGCACCGAGCTTGACCCGGCCGTCCGGCTGGCCGATCTGGCACGGCGCAAGGCCGACCTCGACGCCGAGATCGCCCGCATCCGGGGGGGGCGGCTGGACCTCATGGACGCCACCCAGGTGCGCGACCGTTTCCTTCAGATGGCGGCGACGGCCCGCGGCCTGCTTTCCGATTTCCGCGAGGTGGACCAGAATTTCCGCGACCTCGACCGCAGCCTGCGCGAGCGGATCGCCGGCTGGGACGAGGGCAAGGGGGCGTTGCTTGCGCAGATGTTCGGCGAACGGGACGCTATCGCCGAGTCCGACCAGGGCAAGAGTTTTCGCGCCTTTTGGGACTTCCTGATGGCGCCCGCGCGCCAGGACGAACTGTCGGGACTGTTGGATGCCGTGTTCAAGCTGGCGCCGGTGCGCGACCTCGAACCCGATCGGCGGCTGCTGCGCATCCATTACGACTGGCTGGAGGCGGGCGAGGTCACCCAGCGCACGGTCGCCCGGCTGTCGGAACAACTGCGGCGCTACCTGGATGACAAAGCGCGGCTGGAGGACCGGCGAATCATGACGCTGATCCGCGAGGTTGAGACCCGCGCCCTGGCGGTGCGCGACGCCCCGCCCGACGGGCCGTTCATGGAACTGGACGAAGGAGGGCCGGACGTCGCCCTGCCGTTCGACCGCAGGCTTTTCACCCCGCCCTTCAAACCGGTGGTGGCCGATCTGATCGTGACCGTGGGCGACCAGGACATTCCCGCCGATGCCTTGTTCGAGCAGGTGTATGTGGACAAGGCGCGGCTGGCCGGTCACATTCGGCGGGCCCTGCAGGTCGGGAAACAGGTGTCGCTTGCCGATCTGGTGGCGTCGCACCCGCTGGAACTGGGTTGGGCCGAGGTGATCGCCTACATGGGCCTGGCCGCCGAAGACCGGGATGCGGTCATCGACGATAGCAACAGCCAGACGCTGATCTGGACCGACGTGGCGGGAGACGTGCGTTGCGCCACTGTGCCGCTGGTTATCTTCGGGCGGCGGGCGACATGAGCACGTATGGAGGATCCGTGGAGGACGCTGCGACCGGCACCAATCTGTCTCTGCCATTGATTGCCCTGATGCGGGGCGTCGTCCGCCGCGACGACAACGAGGCGTTGTGGGCCGCTCTGGTGGGCCTCCAGGCACGGATCCGCGATTATGTCGCCGTCCTTGGCCTGGAGCCGATCGTCGACGAGGCCGAAGGCTATGCCTTTTTGCGTCAACGGCCGGTGGCCGAGGGCGGACCGGAGTTGCCGCATCTGGTTGCCCGGCGCTAACTCAGTTATCCGGTCAGCCTGTTGCTCGCTCTGCTGCGCAAGCGTCTGGCCGAATTCGACGCGGCCGGCGGCGAGACGCGCCTCATTTTGAGCCGCGAGGACATGTTCGAGATGGTGCGCCTTTTCCTTCCCGCCACGGGGAACGAGGCGCGCCTGATGGACCGGCTGGACGCTCATATCAACAAGGTCCTCGACATGGGGATGCTGCGTCGGATGAAGGGGCGGGACGACCTGTTCGAGGTGGGGCGCATCATCAAATCCTTCGTCGATGCCCAATGGATGGCCGAGTTCGATCGTCGGTTGGCGGCCTATGCCGCGTATTAATCCCGCGATGTCTCTCCCCTGGACGATACGCCGTGACCACCGTCGACCCCAATGCCCAGGTCCAACTCGACTTTGCGCCTTCGCAGGCCCGGGCCGGATTCCGTCTTCAGCGGATCGAGGTCTACAACTGGGGCACCTTCCACGGTCGCATCTGGGGTCTCGACCTCAACGGGAACAACGGGCTGGTCACCGGCGATATCGGTTCGGGAAAATCGACCCTCATCGACGCCGTCACCACGCTTCTCGTGCAGAGAGTATCCTATAACAAGGCGGCTGGCGCCGAGGCTCGCGAGCGGTCGGCGCGGTCCTACGTGCTCGGCTATCACAAGTCGGAACGCGGCGACGGCGGCACTTCGGCGCGCCCGGTGGCCGTGCGCGGTCGCTTGTTCAAGGAAGCCGAAGGCCACGCGGCACGGCTCTATGTGGTGGCCGACAGGCCGATGTCCATCGCCGGGGACTTCGCCGGATTTGGCAGTGACATCGGCGACCTTCGAAAGCGCCTGCGTGGCAGTCCGAAGGTGGAACTGCATGACAGCTTTCCACCCTATGCTGCCGCCTTTCGCCGTCGATTCGGCATCGAGAACGAGCAGGCGCTTGTGCTGTTCCTGCAGAATGTGTCGATGAAGTCGGTCGGC
>WASR01000199.1 GCA_009712615.1 Methanobacterium sp.
TTCAATTACTATATTTTAATGGATTTATTGGATTAGTTTCATTCTCCATCTGATTTTAAATGTTATTTCTTTATAAATTTGTATATATTAAATTCAAATAGGGAATTTTATTAATTAGTACATACTATTTAGAATTTAAAGATTGGAGTATGCAAGATGTTTGAAGATATAAAAATTCCCGGATATTTGAATAAAATTGTCATATTAGTGCTGGTACTATTGGCCTTGGCGGGGCTTAAGCTTGTTTCATCCATTTTAGGGCCTATCTTAATTGCCATGTTCTTCAGTATTTTGATTTATCCATTTTTAAAGTGGTTGAATGGAAGGGGTTTTTCTTACAACGTGTCAATATTAATCACACTGGTTGGATTTGCAGTACTGGGAGGAGTCATAATTGAGATTCTCTACTTCAGTTTAAGTCAGATGGTGAGTTCACTTCCTTCTTTTTCTATAAACTCATCGAGTGCCCTTTCTTCTGAAGCCAACTACTTGGCACAGACCATTATTTCACACTTTCCAATGGGTGCAGTAACTGACATAGTTGGAACTGCTGTATTCGTATTTTTTGCAACTATATTCATGATATACGAAATTCCCAAGCTTAAAATAAGGTTAGAGAAGGGGCTGGGAAAAAACAACAAAAACTTGAATGAGATGATCGATCTTATTGATACATTTATCAAATACTTCTTAATCCGAGTGAAAGTCAACTTGTTTGCTGCACTTGGTTTTATTGGAATATTTTTAGCCTTTGATATTAATTTTGCACTCCTTTGGGGAATTCTAACCTTTTTCCTTGGTTTCATACCCTATCTGGGAATTATGATAGCCGCCATACCCCCAATTCTGGCCACATGGGCGAAGTATGGTATTCAAGGTGCGATCCTAATTACCGTTCTCTTCATAATAGTTAACACAATAGCAGAAAGTGTCATATTCCCAAGACAAACAGGTAAAGGACTTCAATTATCAATTTATGTTGTTTTCGTCTCGTTGTTTGTATGGGGATGGATACTTGGTCCTTCAGGATTTTTATTAGCCATTCCATTAACTATAATTCTGATTAAATATCTTGAAAGGTACGATGAAACACGATGGCTTGCAATTCTCATGACAAGTGAAGATGATGAAAATAAAATGAAAGAATGATTGGACACTAAACTGGTTACATCCTTTATGTAACCATCATCCCTAAATTTTCTATATATGCTGAGATGAACGTTTTATTACAAAAAAATTTTGTGATGGATGTGTTGGTTTAACCAACTTCAAGTATTTCGTCTACAATGAACTGCCCTCCACAGCTGCAATTTTCTATAAAGTCCCCTATTGAGTATGGAACAGTGTTTCCTGATACTTCGTAGGTTTTTTCTTGATTACAAACGTCACATTTAGCTACAACTATCCAGTCCATTTTATATACCTCCAAATAAATATTTTTTTCAAAGTTTGCATGGATCTATGAAACCTGCCCTTATAAGTTGGTCTGCTAGAATTATTGATACTGTCGCTTCTGCCACCGTTGATACCCTTGGACATATGCATGGGTCGTGCCTGCCCTGAATTATCATGTCCTTAGATTCCATTGATTTAGTATCTACTGTTTTTTGAGTCAGTGAAATGGATGGTGTTGGTTTGACTGCCATACGGATATTTATTGGCATTCCAGTTGTAATACCTCCCAATATTCCTCCAGAATGATTAGTTCTTGTTTTTATTGTATTGTCTTCGATTAAAAATTCGTCGTTCATTTGGGATCCCTTGAGTTCTGCTGATTTAAATCCTAAACCTATTTCAACACCCTTAACAGAACCTATTCCCATTAATCCACCAGCCAATTCTGCATCTATTTTTCCGAATACTGGATCACCCAATCCTGCGGGTGAATTTAAAACAACTGTTTCGACTATTCCTCCAATAGAATCTCCAACCTTCTTTGCTTCGATTATTTCTGATTCCATCTTTTTAGCAGCTTCAATATCGGCACATCTTACTGAATTCTGGTTAATGTTAGTTTCTATTTCATCTACATCGACAGGATTCGCCTTGATATTTCCAACTTGAGTTACGTGGGATAAGACTTTGATGTTTAAGGTTTTGAGAAGTTTTTTTGCAACTGCTCCTCCAATTACATGGCCTATGGTTACCCTACCACTTCCTCGTCCTCCTCCCCTATAGTCGTAGATCCCGTATCTTGTTTTCCAAGTGTAGTCTCCATGTCCAGGTCTGGGATTGTCCTTGATGTTTTCATAGGCAGAAGAATCCATGTCTGAGTTGTAAACCAGTGCGGTTATTGGAGTTCCATCTGTTATCCCCTCAAAAATTCCGGATACTAACTTGACTCGATCCTTTTCATTTCTTGAAGTGGTGATCTTACTGGTTCCGGGTCTTCTCTTATCCAATTCTGTCTGTATATCCCTTGCTGAAAGTTCTAGACCTGCTGGACATCCATCTATTACTGCTCCTAGTGCTGTGCCATGGCTTGATCCAAATGTTGTGACAGTGAAGATTTTTCCTATACTATTTCCCGACATATTTGCATGCGTTATGTTTTTTGAG
>WASR01000132.1:0-1489 GCA_009712615.1 Methanobacterium sp.
CCATGATGCTGTATTTGGTGGTTTTTGAGGGTTTGGAATTTCCCATAAGTGATCCTGATAGCATTTCCTTGGTGGCCTTGTCTGTGATCTCTTTGAATATTCTTTTATATGCTGTGCAGTGTGGATCAACACCTTCAACCTTGGCATCTGTTATTGCAAGGGCGTTGTATGGACATCCTCCCCTACAGAATTTGATGTAGTTACATCTCTTACAGTCTGTATCAACAAAGTCTTTAAATTCCATCAGGAGTTTCCATGGCTTGGACTCTGCAAGATCATCCAGGCTTGGATTGTCATGAACGTTTCCCATGATGTAGTCCGGCATTCCCACAAATCTGTAGCAGGGGTAGATATTTCCATCTGGACCTATTGCAAAGGTGTCACCCATACAGTCAACAAATGTGCATACAGTTCCCCTTCTTCTAAACACGCTTTTTGCAAGGTTGTCGATGTTCATTATTTCGACTTCATCCATTTTATCCAGGTACTCTTCAAGCAGGTATACCAGAAGTTCTCCATAATCCTCGGGGGCCAGTGCCCATTCATCAGGATTATCGTCGCGCATGGATGGTAGGGATGGGTGCAGTTTGAGTGTCAGATCATTTTCAAGGAAGTAGTTTAAAATAGATTCCTTGTGTTTGATTGAGTGGGATGTGAATGTGCAGATAAAACTAACCTTTAAGTTATGTGCCCTGGCAATTCTGTAGCCTTCCATGGTTTTTTTGTAGTAACCCTCACCCCTTTGATAGTCGTTTAACTCTTCGGGTCCATCTATACTTGAACCAATGGGGATGTTGTAGCTACTGAAGAGTTCTGCAAGGTCATCTGTCATGTTCCAGAGGTTGGTCTGAATTGCGAGGGCTGGTTTTAAATGGGCAAGCTCTGTCTTTATGAGTGGCAGTGCTGTTTGAAAAAATTCTAAACCCGCAAGCAAAGGTTCTCCACCATGGAACGTCACTGTCACACTATCTTCACGAAGGGTTTTAAGCCAGTTAACAGTTTGTTTCAATGTATCAATACTCATAAGCTCGGAACCTTCCTCTGAACTCCAACAGTAACCGCAGTTAGATGGACATCCAAGGGTCGGCACAAGCATCACATGAAAAACCATACACAAACACCTTTTTAGTTGTAAAAATTTATTAAATTCGCAGATACATTTAAGAATTATTTTTTAGATTCCTCAGAATCTTCACTGGATTTATCTGCATCACTTCGTTTTAAGAATCTTCCAAACAATCCTTGACCAGATTTTGTGTCTGAACCTGTGTTTTTAAGTTCTTTAAGCTCCTTTTTTGAAGCTTCGTACTTGATTTTAAGATCTTCATGGTCAGCCAACAATTTCTGATACCTGGTTTTAAGTTCTCCAATATTTTTAGGGGCAGTGTTATTTTTATTGGATTCTAAATTTTCAACCTTCGCTTTTAAAACTTTAAGCATCTTTTTTTGTTCTGAAACTGTAGAAATAAGGTTTCTGTTGGTGTACTTC
>WASR01000132.1:1499-2554 GCA_009712615.1 Methanobacterium sp.
ACTTCAATTCAAGATTTTTAGTTTCAAGGGTTTTCAAGTCGCTTTCAAGTTTAGCTATAATCTCATCCTTTTCATGGTCTAAAATTTCAATCAGCCCCAATCATAAATTCAATCCTAAAAAATTCAATTCCTAATCTAAGAAATTAATCAATAAAAATTCTATGAATATTTAAAATTAATATATTTTTTCATTTGACATTAAAATTAAAGTTGGGCAGGGAATTGTAGGTTAAAACCCATAAAAACCCTGCAAATATCGAAATCGAAAGGTATCTATAGTTGTAAATACACGCCTCCTTTCAGACTCCAAATTTAGGTTACACCTTCTCAAATAAAAATAGTTATGATCAAAGCTCGGATCACAATGGTTATATGAAATTATTTTAAACTTTACCGGGAATATTAATAATTCATCAATTCCATTTAAAAATTAAATTTTCATCCATAATAGGTGTGCAAACTAGTTAAGTAGGATGCATGGCTAGAAAACAAGTAATGTGCCTTTAAAATACAACTTTTTACTGATGAATTTGTTCAGGGTTTGAATTTTCCATTTTTACAGAAGTATCTGTTATTTTCAAATTTATCCAGGGAAAAATCCATCCAAACAGGGCATTCATCACACTTGCATATTTCATGTGTGTCAATGTCTTTACAAACAGCTTTTCCAGTTGAACAGTAAAGTCCTGGAACCCTGTCTGGACCCATCATCATTGGACTGTCAAGGTCCTGATTTTTAATTAAAAGCATCAGTTTTTGCTTGTCCTTCGCACACTCACTTTTTTTCTGAACATCACATACACTGCATAGACATCTCTTGATGTTTTCCATGCTGAATTCAATTTTTTGCATTTCAAACTCTCCATGGTTAAGGCAATTTTATGTATGGAAACAAATGTGTTCGTCAATATTTATGGAGTCGGGAGAACAAATTTTTTTTGATAACATTATAATCCATGAAAAAACTAAATTGTTATATTGAAGTAAATTCCAATTAGAGATATTGTCAACGAAAGATATTGCCGGGATAGTCTAGTCAGGTAAGGCGCAGGATT
>WASR01000014.1 GCA_009712615.1 Methanobacterium sp.
ATCTGCCTGCACCTTCGCAAATTTCCTAGAACCGTAACATCCCAGTGTGAAATTGGGTTTTCCTGTGTTGTAAGGGCCTGCAGTAGTGTCGGAACATATGGATTGAATTCCTCCGAAGTTTGCTTCCAAACGGCCGCCCATGTTGTAGAGCATTCCCTGGGATATTTTCATGGCCTGCAATGGCTTTGCAATTATTATCACCACATCGGGATCAAATGGAGCGCTTTCAAGGGGTGCATATGCAATTGCATCCATGGTGGGCTCTATCTTTGGAATGGCATCAACAGTTCTTTTTGCAGCACCTCTGCTAGAAAATTTACCCATGGAATGATGCATTGCACCTGATTTAATGGGTTCAGGCATTTCCATTAGTCCTAGAGCACCTACACCTCCTTTACATCCCTGAAGTTCTGATGCAGTGGCATAGAATATATCTCCCTTGGTTGCCCTTTGAACCATTTCGCAGTGTCTGTGTTCCCCACCTTCTACCTTTGTTATTCCCTCAGGAATCTCGGATTTATCTATGAATAACTTCACTGCAACTGGAGATATTTCCAAATCTATAAGTTCCTTAATTTTAGAAGATAATGTTTCATTTTGTGTTTTGTTGTAACTCATTGTAAATCAACCTCAAATTATTTTTTTAATCAAGCAGTAAACTTTTTAATCGTGTAAATCCCAAAAAGAATGATTTTGGTAGTAATGGATTATCATCCCCCTACCATTATCATTTTACCTGATTGGGGATCCTTATAAACTGTACCAACCTGTTGGAATCCGGTTCCTGAACCTGAAACTGTTTGCGGCGTTGCATTAACAACCTTACCCTCTTGCAGTTCAACTGTTTGCTGCACACTCTGCATAATGGCTTTCTTTTCATCTGGTGATGCACTGCTGAAAACTATACTCTGCATTCCAAATGACATCACAGTAAATATTAAAAAGCCAACAGCCAGTACAAGCATACAATCAACCATGTTAACTGCATAAGCCATGGGATCTATATCTTCAGTTTCCGTCAGCTTTTTTCGTTTCCTTAGCATTTTCTAATACCTCCAGTATTGATTCTGCTAAAGCCTCTAAAGTTGAAATCTGATCTTCGTACCACCTTTTTCTAACCTTTGAAATGGTGTATGCTATGGCAGCAGATGTTAAACCAAGTATTGCAGCATCAAATGCAATAATCAGGTTTTGAGATAGTGTGTTTATGTCTCCAGCACCTAATGCAGCAAGACCAGGACCCATTGGTATTAAGGTTGCTATTAACCCCAGTGCAGGACCAATTTTTGCTATGATATCGGTTTTTTCAGTTCTTTTAATGGCCTTTAATTCTTCTTCTTCGATCATCTTTCTGGCCATGACTTCCCTTGATTTATTTCCAATACCAGTGCTTCCAGCAAGTTTGATCAATATTTCCTTCTGTTCTTGGGGAAGAACACTGGTTTTTATGACTTTTTCAATATTTTCAGGGGTGCCTGGATCAGAGATCTTGTTTATGAAATTTTCAACTTCTATAAATTCTGTTTTCTTTCGCATGGAGTACTCTGAAATTATTCCTCCAGCTTCTATAACAACGTAAACCAGTACTGCCAATAGTATGACCAGTACAGGCATGAGTAAACTTTGAGCAACAACGTACAGTGTGCTGTTTATGAATTCACTACCTGGAATTGCCGTTATTTAAATCACCTCCAAATGGATTCTCTTTTTGTTTTTAAAAATCCTACAACTGCCAGTGCAATCATGAAAACCATCACATATAGGATGGGACCAACTGAATGTAAATCGTAGGGTTTCATTGGTGACATGAGAACCTGATTAATATTCGGCAATAGAATTACCGATGCTAGGAAATATATTCCTGCAAACAACATTAAATTTCCGAGTAAAATTGGGTAGGGCTTATTCACAACCCTCACAATAATATCTGATGAGAAATATACCACCAGTATTATTATGGTCATTAAAACTGCCGCGTACCTCCCAATCATGGCTGATGAGGTACCTATAATGGGTGATGCTATCACAATAGCCGCAATAACTGCTGTGAAACAACATGGACAAGGTGCTATCATTGCAGCACATGTAGCCTTGGCATGATTTTTTTGGTGCACTTTCCATTCCCTTATGGTGTGTATTCCGGCGTAAATTATGATAAACGACATTACACTGAACATAACGAAGTTGTAGTCTATTATGGTTTTGTAGACAACACTCGAACTGTCCGTTATCACGGTGGAAAGTAAAAATATTCCAACACCATATCCCAGTGCAATTAAAACTCCAACCTTCTTAGATAGTCCTGAAAAGCCCATGGCAAGACCAATTTTCACTCCAAAAAGCAAAATTGCAGATAATATTCCTAATTGCCATAACAACTCTAACATTTTGTATCAAATCCTAGTTATTACTGATTAAATGAATTTTTTTTATATAATTTAATTCTAAATAGTTTCAAAGAATTTGGTTCATCTCGAAATTAAATATTTTTTGTTATAAAGCGACTGTAAATTTAAATCTAATTTTTTATACTTCTTTTTTGAAAAACAGC
>WASR01000087.1 GCA_009712615.1 Methanobacterium sp.
CATTAAATTTAAACTATTAACTTAAGAAAAAAGATATAAAATTATTCAATCAAATTTAAAAATTATCTCCATGAGGTGTCAAATGAAAACTGTGATAGTGTTTTACTCCCGTACAAGGAAAACAGCCCATGTAGCAAAAGCATTGGCTAAGAAAATTAACGCAGATACAATAGAAATTAATGATCTTAAGGACAGAATGGGAGTTATTAATTATTTAGGATCTTCTTTAGGCGCCTTGAGAGAAATGAATCCCAATATTAGGCCTGATACATGTGATCTCTCAGATTATGGTTTAATTTATATTGGTTCACCCACTTGGGCTTCTAAACCCGCACCTGCTATCATTACCATGATTGATAAATGTGATTTCAAAGGTAAAGACGTGATCTTGTTTTCAACCATGGGAAACAGTGGTGGTTTGAAGGTTGTAGAAAGGATGAGAGAAAAGATAGAAGCCAGAGGTGGCAGAATGGTCAACTCATTCACAATTAAGACCAGTGGAAAAAAAATCGATGAACTTGTCGAAGCAACAGAAAAGATCCTTGATGAGAAGGATCTGAAGATATATGGAATTTAAGAAAAATTATTTCATGGTGATTAAATGTCAATGATAGACAAATTATTGGACTCTTACAAACCATTAATCATAATTCCTGTTATCATTACACTGATTGCTCTGGCCGTCGTGGTTACAGGTGGTTTACAAGAGGGTATTGATCTAAAGGGTGGATCAATAGCAGTTGTACAGCTAGAAAAACCTGTATCTAATGATGCGCTGGCTGCAATGGTTGAAAATGCAACAGGAAACCAACAAGTAACAGTAACGACTTCGAGTGGTAACACTGCAACCATAGAAATAGCCGGTGGTGCAACCGATGTTATAGCACTTACAAATGCTCTTAGTGGAACTGCGACTATACAAAGTTTCAGAGCAGTGGGACCATCATTAAGTAAACAGTCCCTGAATCAGGTGTATTATGCTCTTGCATTTGCATTCTTGTTCATGTCAATAACTGTTTTCATAATATTCAGGAATTTAATACCTTCCCTTGCTGTGATATTTGCAGCTTTCAGTGATATCATAATTGCTGTGGGAGGTATGTCATTACTGGGTATACCACTTTCACTGGCATCTGTGGGTGCACTTTTAATGCTCATAGGTTACAGTGTGGATACTGATATTTTACTCACAACGCGAGTTCTTAAACGGCGAGAAGGAACAGTCAACGAAAGAGCTAAAGATGCCATGAAAACAGGTTTTACCATGGCAGCTGCTGCAATAGGTTCTATGGTAGCCCTTTATCTTGTTGTTAGATTCTTCATGCCGTATGCACAGGTACTTGATCAGATTGCTTCCGTCCTAATAATTGGACTGGTTGCAGATGTTATGGCAACTTGGCTCTTCAACCTTGGAGTACTCAGATGGTACATGGAGGGTAAAAGATGAACTTCAAAGAATTTCTCAAAGATTACAGGGTAATAATTCTTATTGTCCTATTGATCGTGAGTATTGGTTCTATCTCAGTCTTCGGAATTCAGGAGGGTCTTGATTTAAAGGGAGGATCAATCATACAGATCCATCTTGACCAGCCTGTTGATACAGACACCATGAGTAAGGTTACCAATGTACTTGATAAACGATTGAACACCTTTGGTGTTACAGATGTAAAGGTCCGTGCAAGCGGAAATCAGGATGTAGTTGTGGAAATTGCCAATGTTGCCCCAGATCAGGTGGCCAAGGTAGTTGGAACACCGGGTAAGTTTGAGGCGAAGATAGGCAATGAAACTGTCCTAACTGGTACTGATATCACAACTGTAAAACCTTATGAGGTAACAGGTAACAACTGGAACGTTCCATTCACAGTGACTTCAGACGGGGCCAGCAGATTTGCTAAGGCTGCAAATGGAAAGGCAGGAACCCCTGTTGACATGTACCTTGATGACCAGCTTGTATCTTCCCCAGAAATTTCTGCGGAACTTGCAAATGGTGTGCCAAGTACAGATGTTCAGGTGAGTGGATCCTCTCAAACCAACCAGGCAGCCAAGGACCAAGCCAAATCTTTACAGGTAGTGCTGCAATCAGGTGCACTTCCAGTTAAGGTTTCGATAGTTGGTGTGAGTTCAGTTTCTGCAGAACTGGGAAGTCAATTTAAAACAGGAGCACTCATAGCAGGTGGGCTTGCACTAATCGAGAACGCATTCAGTGTGTTCTTAAGGTACAGAAATCCTGTTCTTGTGATCCCAATAATCTTCACCAGTGTGGCTGAGCTCATAATCATTCTGGGAGTTGCTTCAATAATTAAATGGAACATCGACCTTGCTGCCATTGCAGGTATACTTGCGGCGATAGGTACTGGTGTTGATGACCAGATAATTATAACGGACGAAGTACTTAAGAAAGGAGTGGCAACGAAGCGAACAAAAACAGCGCTTAAGTTTAAGATAAACAATGCTTTCTTCATTATCTTTGCTTCTGCCTCTACTTTAATAGCTGCCATGCTTCCTCTTGCCTATGTAGGATTTTCAAGGGGCGCTACAGGTAT
>WASR01000326.1:0-1497 GCA_009712615.1 Methanobacterium sp.
GATTTTTTCCTACGACATATTATCACTTTAATTTTTATTTCCTTTTAACCTTGAGTTTTATCCTTAACCACAAAATTAATATCTTTAATTCTATAACTAAACAGTATTTACACATTGGAATAAAAGAAGTGAGTGTATAATGGCATGAAAAACGTAAACATCTTTCTCATGGTTGGATTGGTTGGTTTGGTGCTTTTAACCGGTTTAACTCAGTTTGGTACACATGACAAATCCAAAAATTTTGATGGGTACAGTGCTCTGAACTTTGATAATAATGTTTTAGATCTACCTGTAACTGATTTTTTAACTGATTATAATGGTGCCGGATCAAATTCAACTGGTCTGGATAATGATTCTGGTTGTTGTTCTGTTGTTGTAGATGTGGGTCCTGGTCATGATGTTGTATCCTACAGGAGGGATTCTAATAATTCTGCAGATACCATCATTGAAAATTTGAGTTTCAGTGGTCAAAATGCCCTCCATGAATATAAAAAACAGGGGGGCTATTTTACACATGTCATTATCACTCAAAGTGGGTGGATAATCTGTATCGGGGGAAAGGATGATCCAGATATCAATAAGATGCTTGAAAAACTTGGAAGCGAAATAGTATCACGTGGCACTATCCAGAAGCAGGATATAAATAATGCCAATGCAATCATTAAAGAGCATCACTGGGGCCATATCTTGATTAAGTCTCCTCACAACAACGTGCCAGTGACATCATACGATGGGAGGATCCCAGACAGCCCTGCAAATATGACTGACATGTTCAAACTTAATGATGGAGACTATGTTAAACTTGCCAACAACCCAAGTTACTTCGTAGTTAGTAAATATAATGAGACCAGTACAGACCCAGTAGATGCGGCAATAAAAATTGTAGGTAGAGATACCTTTGGTTTGGATAGAAGGGATGTTACAAGCTATGAATTTATAAATAACAGTACCACTTCCAGGGTGAGTGTTTGGGCATCCTTTGATGGAGGGGCAATGACGGGTGCACATGGATATCCTGATAATGTCATTTTTTATGGTAATGAAACACCTGCAAAAGAACTACCAACCATACCCGACAAAAAATTTTTAGGAGAACATGTACTTTACAACAACACTCCAAAAAGTTCTGCCTCTTCACTCCCATTAAATTCAGGAATGTCCCTGGTAGTTATTGTATCTGGATTATTTGCAGGAATATTTCTGGTCCAATTCATGTTAAGACGTTAACCTAGACTTGATTAGAAAAAATTATTCTTTATTAACTTGAACCCTCTGGAATATTCATTTTTTAAATTCCATCTTATGGGCTTTATATCATGAATTAAGGTTTATTTGCATTTGATTATGGGTTTATGGGTTTAATATATTGTTACAGGTTGTATGTTGATATCAATGTTATTCGATTTCCTTTAAAAAGGTCTTAATTGTTAAAATTAGCTCTGATCTTCCTTTTTTTCAGATTAAAATCAAAAGATTTATAAGATGTTAGTATGTGAT
>WASR01000326.1:1507-2540 GCA_009712615.1 Methanobacterium sp.
GTGCTATTGCTATCTGGCTTAGTACTGTTTTTTAATGTGAGCGGTGTTTCTGCAGCTTCTACAGGCAACTCTACCCTTGCAAATCATACAAAAACCACAGTGGCAAGTTCTGCAACTGTTAAAATTAGTTTTACACCGAGTCAAATCGGTGCTGCATCATCTAAAGTTAAATCTTACTACGAACAGAATAATAAATTACCAAGTTACGTTACTATTAACAATCACAAAGTCACAATGCCTCAGTTTTTACAGTTAATTTCAGATGACATATATCAACTCAGCAATAAAAAAACTACATCAATAACTCTTAAAAATGTAACAGCACCCTCAAAGCCCGTTGAAAATCTAAAAACAGGACAGTTAACAAAGACACAGTACATCAACCTTGCCAAAAACACAAGGTCGTATATCTACTCAACAGGTAAGGCACCAAACAATGAAAATAGTTCCCTTGGAACTATCAAATTCCAGAACCTGGTTTACAGTTTCAGTAAAATTCTAGCATTCCAAACAGCAAACAACAGATTACCAAACTACGTTTCAGTGGCACCATTCTCAAAAAGTAGCACATCTGTTAAAATCAGTTCAAATGCTCTGGCAACAGTTGATTCCATAGGATATGCCGAAGCAAAATACAGAGATGTTCAGGGACAGTCCAGTGCCAGTGTTATGGAAAAATGTGGCTATGGAGACTGCTGGGCAGACAGCAGCTGGTTATACAATAAACTATCCGCAGCAGGTATATCAGTTCGAATCATGAGTACCACTTCCGGTGGAATTTACTACCTACATCGATGGGTTGAAATAAACACCGGATATGGATGGCAAACATGGGACTACGCCAAGTATCACAGTCAACACTACAGTGCACTGGGTGCAGGGCACTACGTAGTAAAGTCATCAGTATAAAAAAAAATAGAATACTAAATTTTCCATACTTTTCTTTTATTTTCCTTTATTTTTAGATGTTATTGAATTTCTTTGAGTTTAAAATTGGATTTTGAAACATTTCCTGAGTCTTAATAAACCCATT
>WASR01000144.1:0-2152 GCA_009712615.1 Methanobacterium sp.
CCGACAGCCGGTGCTGCGCTCGCTAACCGCTGGCGGGCCCGGGGTGGGCCAGCCAACCGGCGATGAGTCACCCTCAACGCCGGTTGGTATGATACCGGTCACCTGCGTTTGTCGCGTCCGGGAACCACAGGACTGCAAGTCCGTCCAGTCACCGCGATTATCTGCGTTCATGACCGTCACGCGCCTTTTTCCTCAACAATGATGGGCGAAGGAGATTCGATGCTGCTCGAAGTGGAGCAACGTTGGTCAAAAATATTTGATGTGATGGGCGCAATGACGGTACCCATCGACGGAGTATTTACCAATTATTCTCTCGTTAGCGGTGTGACCAAGTTGTGACCTGTCTCTTTGGACTGTGCTGGGGACGCCGGGGAGTGTTATGGCATCAGGGAACAAGGGGCAACCGCGATGCAGAAGACAGCACCTCCATCGGACGGCATCATTCTGAGGCGACGGCGTCTGGCGGCATTCCCGAGCGATCAAATCCGTCGTCTGAGGGAAATGCTGGCCCGGCGACCGTTCCTCAAAAATGTCTCGATCATGCTGACCGGATCGGCCGGGGGGCAGATGATCAGCATTCTGTTGTCGCCGGTTCTGACGCGGCTCTACTCGCCACAGCAATTCGGGATCCTGAGCGCCTATTCCGCTATTCTGGCGATGCTCGTGGTGATCTCCTCATTGCGTTATGAGCTGGCCCTGCCTTTGGCGCGCGGGGATGAGGACGCCATTAATCTGACCGTGGTGTGCATCTGTGCCCTGGGGATCACCACAGCGGCTGTGGGGGCGGCCGTTTTCCTCCTTCCCGCGCCGCTGCTCGCGGCACTATGGCCGGTGCCGCTCGATCGGGGGCACGCCACCGCTTATCGGATGTTGCTGGTCAGCGGATATTTTTGTCTCGGCGGCTATTTCATCGCGCTTTATTTTGCGACGCGGGCCAATGCCTTTCGTCCGATCGCCAAAACAAGGTTGGCACAAGGGGTCATCGGCCCCTTGACCCAGATCGGCCTGGCGCTGTTGGGAGGGGGCGCCCCCGCATTGATGATTGGATCCGTTGTCGGCCAATCGGCCGGCACGTTTGGTCTTTTCTACACCGTCATGACCGGCCGACGCGCCCTTTTGCGCGCCGTCTCCTGGTCACGGGTGGTCGATATGGCCCGGCGTTACATCCGCTTTCCCCTGATCGGCAGTTGGGCGGCGCTGATCGATGCCATCGGCGGCAATCAGCTTCTCTATCTTCTGATAACGGCTCACTATTCGGTGCGGATTGCCGGGTTCATCTTCCTGGCCGAGCGCATCGTGAGCCGTCCCCTGGCGATCGTCGGAGCGTCGATACTTCATGTCTTCGTCGGGGAGGCCGGCCAGACCGCCGGGGCCGGTCCGGCCAAGCTGAGAAGCCGGTTTTATCAGGTGGTCTCCCGCCAATTCGCCCTTGCCGCCATTTGGGGCATTGTCACCAACGTCGCCGGAGCGTCGATGTTTCCCATCGTGTTTGGAGCGGAGTGGAACGACGGCGTGGTTTATCTGCAGGCGATCAGTCTTGGCTATCTGGCCCAGGCCGTCGTGCAACCGGTCTTCCACACGTTGCAAATCCTCGAGAAGCAATATCTTGCCGCAAGCTGGCAGATTGGCCGCCTTGTCCTCACCATCGCCGCATTCGCGCTGGGGGATCATCTCGGATTGCGCGCAAGTTGGGTTGTCGCCAGCTACAGCGCCGTCCAGGCGGCATCCTGCGCGATTCTCGTCCTGCTGATGGCGCGGGCCATCCAGCAACTGCAGAGGTAAGCCATGATCCTCCGCTCCATTCTGTCGGGTTGCGCCATCGGCGTCATCATCCTGTCACAGGCGATCGCTGCGCCGTTCTGCATTCAAATGACCGGGATCGCATTGCAGTGCCTCTACGACGATCCGGCGCTCTGCCAACGCGACGCTATCCGCAACGGAGGCCGCTGTGCCGCCAATCCGGCCGAATTCGTGACACCGGTGACGGCATCCCAATATTGCCTGGTACGGGCGGGAAACGTGGTGTCGTGCCTCTATCCGGATCGGGCCGATTGTGATACCGACAGCACCCGGCTTGGCGGGGCCTGCATCGCCGCCATAGCCCCGCCGCCGCCCAGGCCCGCCCCGCCACCGGGCGTGGCTCCGTTCGGCC
>WASR01000144.1:2162-2536 GCA_009712615.1 Methanobacterium sp.
ACGGGGGTCGACAGACACGGCATAGCGGCGGCCGGTCCGCAATGATTCCTCGACGAATGACGCCGACAGCCAGGAACTGTCGTTGCGAAAGGCCGGGATCGAGGGATCCACTCCGTCCCGCACCGCATAAAGCAGGCCGCCGACAATGTCGGTATGGGCGCCTTTGCTGTTATCGACAATGGTGCAAACGCCTTCCGTCTTAAGGCCGAGAATGGAGAGAGGACTGCCCTGGTTCGAGATCCGGATGCCGCCACCCTCGGTGTCTAACTGTCGTGCGAAGACAGGCTCGTCGCCGGTGATCCGCATGGCTCCGCAACAGACGTCTTCCAGGAAAACCCTCCCTCCCGCCGGCCGGCGGTCCAGCAATGTGACGC
>WASR01000300.1:0-1756 GCA_009712615.1 Methanobacterium sp.
GTAGTTAATAATCTTATTTTTCGATTTACTTTATATAAAGCATCTATATTGATTTTAACTATTGTGGATTTCATGTATTATGTTAAAATTGGTTATTTCAAGGTATTTCATTGAGGAAATTCAAGGTGTATCCAAAGGTATATAAGTAATTTATATCAAATTATTGATATCAAAAATTTGATATTACTATCTTTGGAGAATTTAGATTCTAGGAGAATATGAAATGAAGCAAGTTGGAGAGTTGAGGATGTGGATACTTCATGTATTAGATGAAGCTGGACCAAGTAACGGTGTCGAAATCATGGCCAATGTCCAAGCACACTACGATCTGCAGGTACAATGGCACAAGGACACCCATCAACATCCCCATCCAGAAACTGATATTAAATCAAAAAAACTCCTACCAGGATCAATATATCCCATGCTAAAAAAAATGGTATCTGAAGGTTTAATTACAAAAAAAGAAGATGGTAGCTACGAATTAACAAAAAAAGGACATATTGTTACTACCAATTTATTTGAACACTTTCAATCTCCAAAAAATGGAGATCCACTACCCATATCCTTAAAAAATTCATTAACAGCAATAAACTGGCATGTATCCTACATGGAAGACGTAAATAAAGAGGATATAGCAACTTACCAAGCATCTATAGAATCCTTGATAGAAAGACTTAAGAAACTAAAAAAATCAATCGAATAACTTCGAAAACAGTTTAATATTAAGCCAAATAGGCTAACTTTTCTAAATATATTATAAATGGCTAGCCAGGGCTCTCAAAAAAATTTTCAACCCAAAAATTATGAAATAACCTTTAAAATAACCAACATATAAAAACTGAGCTGAATATGGAGAGAATAATTCCATGAACTCTACAAACACTCAAAATAATCTTATAAAACATTACAAATTGATTTTAACAGGACTTATTATAAGTCTATTAGTTGTTGCCATAGACAGTACCATTACAACCACGGCCATGCCCAAGATCGTTGCAAGCATTGGGGGTTTGAAATATTATGTCTGGCCCTTCACAATTTACCTCACAACTGTCATAATCTCTGCCATGCTTGCAGGAAAACTGTCAGATTATTACGGCAGCAAGATAGTGTTAATAGCCGCATTGATAACTTTCATTGCAGGATCTGTTCTATGCGGATTTTCACAGAACATGACTGAACTCATACTCTTTAGAGCACTCCAGGGATTGGGTGCCGGTGTCATAGTAACTGTTCCAAAGAAAATTGTTGCTGAAATGTTCCCACCAAGACAGCGAGGTAAATATATGGGTTTATTTGGTGTTGCAGGTGGTATTTCAACTGTTGTAGGTCCAACACTAGGAGGTTTAATAACCGATACATTGGGATGGCAGTGGATATTTTTCGTTAACATCCCAATAGGAATAGTTACCCTCTTATTGATCATACCCTACCTTCCAGAGTTGGGGACAATTGTAAAGGAACGTGTTATTGACTACCTAGGCATCATAACCTTCACAGCCACCTTAACATCGTTTTTAGTGGCTTTGACACTGAGCCAGCAGGGTGGTTATAGTCAGGCCATTGTTAATGCATTGTGGATTTTCTCGGTTATAATGATGGCGATGTTCATATACGCTGAAAAAATAGCTAGAGAACCGGTACTGCCATTGTATCTCTTTAAAAATTCTGTGTTTACATTATCCACCCTTTCGGTATTTCTCCTTGGTGCCATTTCATTGGCAGGATCAGTTTATATTCCTGTTTTCCTCCAGGT
>WASR01000300.1:1766-2535 GCA_009712615.1 Methanobacterium sp.
CAGCAATTTTATCGGGACAAATAATCTCAAAAACTGGCACCTACAAGAAACTTGCCATCCTATCCTTTGCAACTGGTGCCTTTGGAATGTTTCTACTTTCAACCTTAACCCCCAGCACAACGAACCTCGAGATCATACTCTATGAAATCATTACCGGAGTAGGTGCGGGACTGGCCATGCCAATATTCATGATTGCAGCTCAAAATGCTGTTTCAAAGAGGGATCTTGGGGTTGTGACATCATCATCCATGTACTTTGAACAGCTTGGAAGTGTTGTTGGTCTGGCAATTCTCGGAACCATTGTGAACATGACCCTGAATTCTAACATACAAAACACTGTAAATCTGACTTCACCGTTATTGGTCACAGCCCTACACAACGTATTCATCACTGCATTGATCATGAACATAGTAGGTTTCATAATATGTTTCTTCCTTAGAGACGTTCACATGAGTGACGATATGTAAAATCTATACATAATAGCACACAAATGGCATTTTTAGAAATAGCAGTAAAATAAAATTGAGAATTTGATCAAACAGGTAATCTAAAGATTAAGACCATCGTGTTGAGAATAGAACAATGAAACATTGTATGTCCTGAAAAAAAGTTATATGAAGAGCATTACAAGCTAATGAGTTATATTGCATCTGAATTGGTAAATACCAATTCTTTTGGTGTTGGTTTTATTCCTACCTAGGATATCTCCATTTGTCATGTTCTTGTCCCATATATGAATGTTTTTTTGTTGATTTGGGAGAAATGTTAA
>WASR01000333.1:0-2219 GCA_009712615.1 Methanobacterium sp.
CGTGCCGTCGAAGGGCATGAGGGCTCCCGGGCGGGGGCGGCGAGGACCGTCGCGCTGGCGCCCGAGAGATCCGCCGTCGCATCCAGAGGCAACGGGGGCGAACTCATTTATCCGCTCCTCCGTCAGGCGCACCGTCGGCCCGGTAATGGAGACGGTGCTCCGCGCTTTTCCTGTGAATTTGGGTGGTTATATTTTAGGTTGAAATGTATTATTAATAATAAAATTTTTAATTGCGATATGAATGAAATTATTGGCGAGCTCTTGCGCATAACGAAAAAATTTTGCAATAAGCGTGGCGTATTGCTGCTTTTTCACTTCGGACAGGTAATGCCGGGGTGGTGATTTTCGAGACGGAACTATGAAAAAACAAAAGCCGATGCAAATGCCCGCAGAGCTGGCGCGCGTCTCCGAAACGGCCCCCCGCAGGGCCCGCCTTGAAGACATCGCCACGCGGTGTGGTGTATCGCTCAGTACGGTTTCCCGAGCGCTGTCCGGCGAAAAAGGCGTGAGCGCTGAGCTGCGTGCGAAGATCCAGGAAACGGCGCGGGCCATCCGCTATGCAGTCCCTAACGAAATCGCCGGCAGCCGAATCATTTTGGCGGCATCCCGGGCCGCCATGATCGATTACAGCCGCTATCAGTTCAGCTGGTATGTCCTGGAAGGATTGCAGCGGCGGGCCGGGATGACCGGCATCGAACTGTCCATTCAGGCAATCCCGGAGAGTGGCATCGCGCCAATCATCGAACTGGTGGCGGAGCCCTCGGTCGGCGGGCTGCTTATCCTGACAGTTGACGATCCGGCCGTTCTCGACGCGGCGGCCGCCTTATCGAAGCCGGTCGTACTGGTCAATTGCGACGATCCTCTGATGCGTTTGTCGAGCGTACTTCCATGCAACCGATCGGCAACCAGGCTGGCAACCAACTATCTGGTCGAGCATGGACATAGGGATATCGCCTTCCTGCTCAATCCTGGGCGGCGGACGATCGAACAGAGGCTGGAGGGATGGCGCGACGCCATGCGGTATCATGGCTTGCGGTGTGACGACGCCATGGTGGTCTCGGTGACAGACTGGCTGCCGGAATTGGCTGAACAGGCCGTCATCGATCATCTGCGTGCGGGTCATCCGCCGTTTTCCGCGTTGTTGTGCGCCAGCGACAGTTTGGCGATCGGGGCAATCGAGGGGGTGACCAAGCTGGGATTGAAGGTGCCTGATGACCTGTCGGTGATCGGCATGAACAATCTGCCACAAGTGGAGTTCGTCGACCCGCCGTTGACCACCATGCATCTGGCGGTCCAGGAAATTGGTGAGGTGGGCCTCGAACTGGGGCAGGAAAAAATGGCGGGGCTGTCCGGGACACCCCGCCGTATCGAGCTGGCCAGCTCTCTGGTTGAGCGGAAGTCGGTTGCGGCGGTCACCCGCTGAGCCTGTCCGGTGCTTTGGGCCTGTCGTGACATCATCGCTCCAGGACCTTGGGGGACATAGGGTGGTTCCGCTCCGCGGAAGCCGGGCTCAGACGCCGCCCGGGCTTGAGCGCCTGTTGCTCAGCTCATTGATCAACAGGCGCTGAACGGTTAGCGAACCAGCCAGCCGCCATCCACCGGCAGGATGACGCCGGTCACATAATCCGATGCGTGGGACGCCAGAAACACGGCGGCTCCGCCAAGATCGGCGGGCAGGCCCCAGCGTCCGGCCGGAATCCGGTCGAGGATCGCCTGGCTGCGGTCGGGATCGTCCCGCAATTGCCTGGTATTGTTGGTGGCGAAATAGCCCGGCGCGATGGCGTTGACAGTGATTCCCCGGGGCGGCCATTCGCAGGCACAGAGCCGGGTAATGCCGGCGACGCCGCTTTTACTCGCCGTGTAGGACGGAATGCGGATTCCGCCCTGGAAAGACAGCATTGACGCGATATTGATGATCTTGGCCGGAGCTTCCCGGGTCATCGCCTGACGTGCGAAGGCCTGTGACAGGAAGAATACGGACTTCAGATTGATGTCCAGGACGTCGTCCCAGTCCTTTTCCGTAAAATCGATGGCATCGGCCCGGCGGATGATGGCGGCATTGTTGATCAGGATATCGGCATGACCGGTCCAGGCGACAGCCTGCTCGACGATTCCCGCCACCGGTTCGAGGGTCATGAGGTTCGCTTTGATTGGCAGAAACGCACGGCCGGCAGCGGCGACCATCCCGGCCGTGTCATCGACCGGGATGATGTCGACGC
>WASR01000333.1:2318-2533 GCA_009712615.1 Methanobacterium sp.
GGGCCCCCCCGGCCGTCGCCCTAAAGTTCCACGCGGTCCAACCGGGGGACAAGGATCAGGTAGATCAGCGCCCAGGCCGCGATATAGGTGATTGAGCCGATGGCGAACAGGGCCCAGTAGTTGCCCGATCGTTCCAGAACCACGCCGATCACGGTGGAAAAGAGGACGCTGCCGACCATGCCGCAAGTACTCCCGAATCCAACCACCGATCCCAC
>WASR01000184.1 GCA_009712615.1 Methanobacterium sp.
GGACTCTGGCTGGCCGCCACCACCCCGGCGCCGTTTTCATTCCCAAGCGGCCGGATTACCGTCCTGGCAACCGCCGTCATCCCGGTCATCCAGGCTATGGTCGGAGGAGCCCTGCTGCGGCGCTGCAGCGCCTTTACCGACTCTCTTGACGACGGGAAAAGCGTCCTGACTTTATTGACTGTGGGGGGCGTGGGAACCGGCGTTCTGGGTGCCTGTCTGGACCTCGTCCTGGCGACGGTCACCCATCCGAACAATTACGGCGGCCTGCTGTTTGACGGATTCTGCCGGTGGGCCGGCACAATCCTGGGCGTGGCCTTTTTCACGCCTCTTCTGATGGCATGGTGGCCCCAGGCTAATCCATCCTGGCGGCGGCGGCGAGCGGCCGCATCCCTGTGCCTGCTCGTGTCCTTTTCCGGTGTCTGGCTGCTCGTTGAATACACGAGTGCGCGCGAACGCGCGACCGATCAGCAGAAACTAAGCGAAATCGCCATCATGACCGGCGCCCAGATCGAAAAAGATGTCACGCTCTACGTCGACGCGCTGGCCTCGATGCAAAGCCTGATGATGAGCGACATTCCGATAGATCGCATCAGCTATGAGGAAATCGCCAACCGGACCCGCCAGAGGCTTCCGGGAGTGCAAGCGCTGAACTGGGTCAGCCGGGTGACGCGGCAGCAACGCGAAAAGTTCGAAAGCGACCTTATTACCCGCCAGATGGATGACCTGGGGATCAAGGAACGGCAGTCCGGCAGTTGGGTCAAGGCGGCGGATCGCGACGACTACTTCCCTGTCACCTGGGTCGCCCCGGTCATAGAGAACCGGCTCGCCATTGGTTTCGACTTGTTGTCCGACCCGGTACGCCGAATGGCGCTGGAACAGGCCCGCGATGGGGGGCGTTTCGTTTTCAGCCGCCCGCTGCATCTTGTCA
The DNA here is from genome assembly GCA_009712615.1 of Methanobacterium sp. Taxonomy (GTDB): domain Archaea; phylum Methanobacteriota; class Methanobacteria; order Methanobacteriales; family Methanobacteriaceae; genus Methanobacterium_B. The sequence continues at coordinate 929 of WASR01000184.1, forward strand.
CCGGCGGCATCGGGCTGCTGGCGATGCTGCCGGTCTATCAGCATGCCGCGCCGGTGGACACGGTCGGGAATCGCCGTTCCGCCATGACCGGGATCATTCTTGGCGTCCTGCGTCCGCAGGAACTCGCGTCCGATGCCATGACGATCAGCGATCGGAACCACGTTCATTTCTGGCTTGTCGATGAGACAGAACCCGGGCAGTCCGAAATCCTGGTCTCCAACGTCGCCAGCAAACCCGAGCCCTATCAACTGCCTGGCAGAGGCCTGTTCGGCGTGCCATCGACGCTGCAATCGATCCGCCCCGTCGACATGGGAGAGCGGAAATGGGTGGTCCGGATCGCCCCGGTACCGGAATTCCTGGAAGACGCCCGTCAGACGGCGACATGGTATGTGCTCCTTGCGGCTGTTGCGTTCACAGGATTCGCGAGTGGCGCCGTCCTGGTCGCCACGGGCCGGGAGACGGTGCTGATCCATATCGCCGAGGAACGGGCGGACGCCCTCGCCAAAATCGAGCGGATCAACCATCGCTTCCGCGAGGAGGCCGAGAAACGCTTCAATGTTATCGTCGACAACATTGGCGAGGCCGTTATTCTGATGGACGATCAAGGCCGGATCGAGACCTTCAATCAGGCCGCCGAGCAGGCTTTCGGTTATCACGCCGCCGACATCATCGGACAACCGGCCAACATCCTGGTCACGGCGCCGGAGACCTACCGCCTGACACCGGGCACTGACAAATTCTCAGTTCTGAAAGCCGGAGAAAAGTCGCGACGGCGTTGGGAAATCGCCGCCAGCCGCTGCGATGGCAGCCCGTTCCCGGCGGAAATGACGATCGATGAACTGACCGGCCTCGAATCGGCGCGATATCTTGTCATCATCCACGACATCTCCCATAGAAAGGAAATCGAGCGCAGCCTGCGGGAGAGCGAGCGGCGATTCCGGGATCTTGCCGGCTCGGCGTCGGATTGGTTCTGGGAGACCGACCCTGATTACAACCTGACATTCGTATCCGAACGAATCGGCGCGATCCTGGGAGTCAAAGCAGCGGAAATCCAGGGCCTCAGCTATTTCGACCTGGGCCTGGACGATCTTCCGGAGGTGGCGCGGGCGCATCGCGCGGATATCACGCGGCATGCCGCTTTCCGTGATCTGGTCTTTCATGTCGGCCCCTCCGGTGACGCGAAGGACTCGAAGTTCATCCGGCTGTCCGGCATCCCGTTGTTCGACCGGAACGGCACCTTCACCGGCTATCGCGGAATCGGTGCCGACATCACCCGCGAAATGGCCGCGGAGCGCCGGGCCAATGTCGCCCTGCAGCAGATGGCCGACGCCATCGACAGTGTCGGCGACGCCATCGCGGTCGATGAAGGCGCCGCCCGCCGTGTGATCTGCAATGCCGCCTTCAAGACGATTTTTGGCGAGTTCGGCCATCTTCTGCAACCGGGCATGGCCTTCGGCGACATGCTCGACATGGGGCATGACCTTAACGTCTTCCATACCGGGGGAGAGGTCTATGAAACGTGGAAGCAACGGCGTCTGGAACAGCATCTGGAAGCCACAGGCCTGCCTTTCATCAGCCGGCGTCAGGCCGGTCGCTGGTTCCA
>WASR01000103.1 GCA_009712615.1 Methanobacterium sp.
GATCATGCGACATCAATGAACCTCATCTCAATCGGGGGTGCCGGTCGGAAGATCGGCCCAAGCTTAGTCTGTTGGGGGCCTGCGTTTGATATCAGGCTGTTGCGGACATCGGTGGTTCTGAAAACGCCTGAATCCAGGCCGTGAATTCCCCTATCGTCCACAAGATCCGCGGATGCCGTGGAGTTACCGGATCACCTGTAAAGCGGTATATATCTCCGGTTGCAATTGAGTCAAATTTAAATTTGAAATACAACTTTTATTCATACCGGGCCAAAGCCGTTATGGCTGCGCATATATGCCGTAGGTCCCGACAGGTCGCAGGGGTGGTATGGATGGCCTAATGGTCCTAGGACCATCGACTCCGGAAGGGTCGCCGTTCGATACGGCTCATCTTTTCCCGTCTGAATGGAATAATATTTTATATGCCAAATAGAATATTGCCGTCATGACGCGGATGCCTATTTAGAAGTAAATTGTAAACATAACCGAATTTTGTTTACTCTTATGGCGTAAATTATTTTTATTTTAAAATAAAAATGTAATAAAATTATCAAATTTACTTGATCGAAAAGACTCCGGGATCGGCCGTTGATCAAAAACGGCGATTACTGGATGCGTGCGGTCCGCTTTCTGGATGCTGCGCGCAGTTGGTCCGTCCATGACATCCGCTTTTCCGAGGAGGTGATTGTGCTGGACGAAAATATGACGACGCCGAACCGCACATTTCGCGAGTTATCCGATGTTTCGCGGGCCGTCGCATCGAACCATCTGTTGATCGACTGGAGTGAGAATTCGGAGCAATGGTCGTTTCATCAATACAGCATCTATGTCAGCAATATGGCATTTCGTCTCGGGCCGACAGTGGCACGCCTTCGCCTGGGCTTGGAATTATTGAAAAATAATTTTGAGTCCGATTTTCAAGAACTTATTGATGCTTTCGAGCATAATATTTCAGACGAAGCCGGTAATGGTGATGCAAAAAAATCACACGCACATCTTTTTCTGAAATCGTCCAGAACATATTCTGTGGGCGTTTATGGATTCGAATTCCAGAGGACATCCCCTCTGGACACGACCGCAACCCTGCATGCCGAATCCATGAAAATCTTCAGTTCCAACCCCTATGTCATGCTGGGAGCCACCGTTGCCCAGGAAACGCATGCCCTGCCGCAACTAGAGCATATGTTCAAAGGCGCCAGCAGAAAGCGGGACATCTTTAGCGATGAACAGTGGCACGACGTCAGTCACTTCTATGATGTGCACCTTGACGGAACGGAATTGCGCCACGCCGAGGACCTGAATGACATTGTCTGGTCTCTTTTGAACACAAGAGAAAAGGAGAACAAATTCAATGACGGATTCGATTCTTTCATCGAATTGCAATCCGGATACTGGGCGGGTCTGGCGTCAGCTGTTTTAGACCGCAAGCCCTGAAGCACGATGACCTGCCCCCCCTCCCCCGCACTGACCGGACGCGATCGGCGCCGGTGGCAAGAAACAGGTGGGCCCCCACCGGGACTCCACTATAGGGCTATAGGGCGGTTGTGCGGGTTGCTTCCGGACGGTTCAGGCTGCTATTGATTCCGCTGGGAGTCTATTCCTTGTCGTCACCGTCGCGATGGGGGAGTGGCTTGGCGCAGGCCGGCGCAAACGGCATCGGGATCGGCAGACAGGTTGACGCGAAGTGTCTCATAGCATCCTGTGCGCCCTCCTGTGGGCCACCACCGGAGTTGTTGTCAGGCTGATTCATGGCGTGCCCGTCGCGAACATTCTTTTAGGACGTTTCGTGATTGCCGGATGCGTGATCATACTTGCCGCAAGAGTTGCGTCGCCGCGCCAAGGCTGCGCCCAGGGTAAGCCGGCCATGCGCCGCAGGATGACGCTCTGCGCTCTGTCTTTTGTCATGGTTCTCTACTATGTGTGCGCGACATATTCCTTCCTGTTTGCTCCGGTCGCCCTGGCGACGCTTCTCATGTCGCTGTCGCCTTGCGTGTCGATCGTCTATGGCGTCCTTAGAAAGGAACAGGTCCGCATCGCCGAAATGGCGGGATCCCTGCTGTCGTTTCTGGGGGTGGTCCTGTTCGTGTGGCCCTCACTGCATCACGGTGGCGCCGATGGCCGCGGACTGATCCCGGGATGCGCCCTGGCATTTTCGGCGGCAGTGCTGAAAGCCGTCAATGCCGAGATCCTGTGGCGGAAAAAGGACTGGTTTCAACCAGATGATTTCGGCGTCCTCAACAAGGCCACTTTTCTGATCGGAGCCCTGGTGATCCTGCCATTTTGCAGTTTCGATGCGGCCCTGGCGACCGTTCAGGGACATACGCCGATTCTGTTTCTTGTGCTGGGCGTGCTGTCGACCGCGCTTCCGAGTATTCTCAATAATATGGCTGCGCTTCGGGCGGGACCGGTCATTCATTCCGTAATCGGCCTGTCGACCCCTCTTCTGGCGGGCGCGATGGCTTGGCCGTTACTGGGGGACCCCGTGTCGGCGTGGTCGGCCTGTTCGAGGCTGGGTTCCCTCGCCGG
>WASR01000319.1:0-1955 GCA_009712615.1 Methanobacterium sp.
ATGCATTGGCAAATGTGGTTGGGAACCATGTGGCACCATTCAAGGTACTGATGGTTGTTGAGGGTATTTGAGCCACCATCTGAGGAGGTAGTGCAGCTAACAAGGTATCCACAGGATTATATCCTAAGAATGCTGCAAACAATGCTCCTGTAGGTGGAATGTTTGAAAATATTGGTGCCAGTTGTGATGCTCCTATTGATGCTAACGATGATGCCATTGCATCTGGAAATCTCTGAGTTATTCCCACTATGAGTATGGTGAAAAATATTGCCATACTTGCTGTCATTGCCGTGTTGTTTAGTGTTTGCATCATTCCAGATGCCACACCTCTGTTTTGTGGCGGTACTGAATTCATTATTGATGAGCTGTTAGGGGATCCGAACATTCCAGAACCCACACCCATCAAAAACAGAACAGAACCAAATTCGACGTAGTTGAAGTTGTAGGGCATTATTGCCAGGAGTATGAATGCCAATGCTGTGATGAGCATTCCAGTTGTTGCAATCCACCTCGGACCATATTTATCTGACAGTGCTCCTGATACAGGACCCATTATGAATATTCCCAGTGTTAATGGTATCATATAAATTCCGGCCCAGAATGGTGTTGACTCGTAGCTGTAACCATGAAGTGGAAGCCATATGCCCTGTAAGAGTAATATTAATACGAACATTACTGCTCCCCTGTTTATGGATGCTAAAAATCCTGCCGTGTTTGCGTAGGTGAACATTCTGTTTCTGAAGAGATCCAACCTGAACATTGGGGATTCAACTCTTCTTTCAATGAATGGGAAAATTACAAGCAGTGCTGCTCCACCTATCATTGATAGTATAACCCACGGATTATGCCATCCCATGAGATCAGTTTTGTAGGGCATCAATCCATAGGTAACTCCCACCAAAAGCAGTGTTATACCGCCCATGAACGCCATGTTACCCCATATATCAAGTTTGGTTTTGACGTCTTTTATGGATATTTCCTTGAGTTTAATGGATAATATTGTTGCAATTAATCCAAAGGGCACGCTCAATAGGAATATGTACCTCCAGTCCAGGGTTGCTAGGACACCGCCCAGTATGAGTCCAAGGAACTGGCCAGCCATTATTGCCACCATGTTGATGCCTATGGCCTTTCCAAGTTCGTTTCTTGGAAATGCGTCAGCAACGATGGCTGCACTGTTTGCCATGAATAAAGCAGTTCCTACAGCTTGAAATATTCTAAACAGTATAATTTCAATTGCTCCGGCATCTCCTGTGGAAGGTGTGAGGTAGAGCAGTATGGATCCCAGGGTGAATATGATGAGGCCCAATCTAAACATCTTTATTCTTCCAAACATGTCCGATAATCTTCCAAAGCTTAGTAAGAGTGTTGCTGTTACAAGGCTGTAACCCATGAGTATCCATAGAAGGTACTGGAATGAGTTAAGAGGATCCACATGTATCCCGTTAAAAATTGCTGGGAGGGATATTAGAACTATACTAATGTTTATCATGCCCATGAGTGATGATATGAGCACCACTAATAATGCCATCCATTTGTATTGCATTTAAGTAACCCTCCAGATTGTTTTGATTTTTTTCGTCCGTATTTGGGTGGTTAGTTTCATATTTTCTTTCTCCTAAAAAATTATCAACAATTGCATAGTACAACTATTGCATAATGCAAGTATATGTGAAGTAGTATAAATACTTGCCTAGTGCAAGAGTTGGGAGATTGAAAAAATAATCAAAATTTGATCAAGATAAACTGTTGAAAAAAAATAGTAAAAGAAAATAATAAAAAAATTAAATGTACCTTGACATGCTAGCCTGTTTATTAGCCCTAGTCTCCTTTATGAACCAAATTACAACAGATATTGCTATTACAAATCCAATTATGCTTCCCACTGTACCAAAAAGTGAGAAAAATGTTCCTACTGCCACCAAACCTATTCCAACCATGATCATGTTCCAGTT
>WASR01000319.1:1965-2524 GCA_009712615.1 Methanobacterium sp.
ATATTCCATGATTTTTTCTAAAAATTCAACAGAGTTTTTTAGTTCTACAATGCCATACTCCAGCACTGTTTTTGCTATTATCGGCATGAAAGAATCATATTTCTCCTTTTTTTCCGTTGATTCCCGTAACATTTCGAGTTTAGATTTATACAAAGGTTTGACTGCTTCTATTCTAGTTTCCCTCGGTATCAGATCGAAGAAAACTGCCTTCACCCTAAAATCAAATTCATCGATGCCAGGTTCGGCAGGTTTTGCCACAAGTTCAATCAAATGTTTTTCCCCTTCCTTGGTTATGGTGTAAACTTTTTTGTTGATTTTCTCCATTGCAACCTGTTCACCATTGATATATCCATTTTCTTCTAGTTTTTTGAGTGTGTTGTAAAGTACGTTGTTGTTCAGAGTGTAGTACGGATTTCCAAAGTAATGCTTAACATTTTTCTTAATTATGTAGCCATGACTCGGTTTAAAATAAATCAAACCAAGCACAATCAGTTCTGAATTAACCATTTTTAACCTTTCCAATTATTACCCTATAAAGTATGTTAATTTTAACCTATGT
>WASR01000172.1 GCA_009712615.1 Methanobacterium sp.
ATCTAGAATTGTGGGAATGCCCTCCACTATCATTGATAAAATTTAAAATGATTGATTTTTTTACTGGTGATATTGGGGTTAATTAAAGAGTTGAATTCCGGGTACAATAAGCGAAAAATGAATGGGAATTCAGATAAAGGTAAAATAAAAAATTAAGAAAAAAATTTAGGATGATCTCTTGGAAACCTTCCTAGTTTTTGTGACTTTTCTGGAAGATTTTTTTGTATTTGCATTTTTAACAGCCGTTTTACTTGATTTTTTAGCAGCTGCCTTTACAGGCTTATTTGTAGAAGTTGGAACTCCAGAAATGTCAGGTGCAGGCTCATCCAAAGACCGAGTATATCTACATTTAGGAAATCCTGAGCAGCCTATAAATTCTCCGTAACGTCCTGAACGTTTGATTAAATCATTTCCACAGTCAGGACATAATCCCACAATTTCATTTGATGGTTCCTGCCCATCTTTACCACATTTAGGATCCAAGCAAGCCCTTTGCCTTGGTTTTCCAAATGATATCATTGGAAGACCACATTCTTCACAAGTTGTTTTAAGTATCGTAGCCCCCCTTGGTAGTGAAAATGTGGATTTACATTCTGGATAACCTGAACAACCCACAAAACTGTTACCACGTGGTGAATCAATTAATACTAAGTTACCTCCACATTTACATTTACCAACTACCCTACTTTCCCTGTAGGATTTGTAAAGTTCTTCACCAATCACTGCCTTGTTCTTATCTATATCATCCAGTATTGATGTGAGTTCAACCTTAGCCTCTTCAATGATATTGTCCTTGTTTACAGAGCCTTCAATAATGTCTTCAAGTCGTGTTTCAAATTCCCGTGTCATTTCTTCACTTGTAATTTTATTTGAGTACTCCTTCAAAGTGTCTATGAGGTGTTCTCCGAGTTCATTTACCTTTATTTTTTTACCTTCAACAAATTTACGGTCATAAAGAATGGATATGATGTTTGCACGAGTGGATTTTGTTCCAAGACCTCTTTTTTCAAGTTCTCGTATGAGAGAAGCCTGATTGTATCTTGCAGGAGGTTTGGTTTCCTTCTCTTCACTCCTGACAGCTTCCACAAGCAATTCATCATCCTTACTTATTGATGGGAAAATATCATTTTCGGCCTTTTTATATGGTGTTAGCTCCATCCAACCCATCTTTGCCATTCTCTTTCTTGAGAAGCTGAAATCCTGATCACCTATTTTCAGATTAGTTTTCATGGATTCCAATATTCCATTTTCTCCAAATACAGAAATGAATCTGTAGGTGATGAGTTCGTAGAGCTTTCTGTAATCCGTGGATAATTCCTTTGGAATGACACCGGTTGGGTGAATTGCAGGGTGTGCTGCATCAGTTTTCTTACCTTCATTGGGTTTGTAAGGCTTTTTGAGTTTTGCTATTTGATTTCTAAATGCACCATTGTAACTGAGTTTTTTGAGAATTTTATCTACACCAATGCTCTTGGGAAGCTTCTGGGAAGATGTACGAGGATACGATGTGAAACCCTCGGTATAAAGGTTTTGAGCAATTTGTTGGGTTTTTTTAGGACTGAACCCAAATACTGCATAGGCTTCAGACTGAAGTGACCCCAGATCAAATGGGAAAGGAGGTGCCTTAACAGTTTCCCGGACATCTATACCATCAACCACAGCATTCTTCCCATCACAGTCTGCAAATATTTCGTCTGCAACATTTTTGTCGAAGATTTTTCCTGCTTTATGATCTGCTGTTATCAACTCTTCTATTCCTGGAACATCGATATCTGCTTTGATCATCCAGTAAGGTTCTGGTACAAATTTTTGGATCTCCTTTTCCCTTTCCACGAGTATTGCTAGTGTTGGTGTCTGTACACGGCCAGCAGAAAGTTGAATGTAGCGTTTAGTTGTCTCCATAACAGATTCTGTGAGTGACTTGGAGATGTTAACACCGAAGAGAAAATCCAGAACATGTCTGGCAATTCCACTGTCTACCTGATTGAAATCAATGTCCAGTGGTTTTTCATATGCTGCAGTTATATCTTCATCTGTAAGTGTGGAAAATTTCATTCTAACAGCGTTATCAAGACTGCTTTCTCCACAGGCATATTTCAATGCATTATACCCTATCAGGGTTCCTTCTATATCGTAATCGCATGCATGCACAAATCTGTCGGCATTTTTTGAGAATTTCTTAATTGCATCGACATAATCCTTAACATACTTCTTTTTCTTATCTTTAGCGTATAAAGGAACCCATTCAACATCAAATAATCTTCCTTTATTTTTATTTTTAGGAGCAAGTGAATATAAATGACCTACTGCAGTTAAAACAGTTGTTTTATTTCCATTTTCTTCAAATTCATAGTAAGAAACTTTTTTATATTTTTTTTTGGTCGAATTTTTTGAAAGAGCCGAAGCAATCTTCTCAGATGCTTTGGGTTTCTCACATATTATAACTTCATGCATTATATCACTCACAATCTGTTTAACAAACAAATACAATGAATTCAAATC
>WASR01000057.1:0-1289 GCA_009712615.1 Methanobacterium sp.
TTCATAGAGTTATATCCTAAAATAAAAATTAACCCTCAAAATTTAATAAAATAAGAAGGGTAAAATGTTATAACCATATTAAATGAATTCCAATCATTCTGTGTTAATTTCATTCATGGCATGGATTTGTTAGTGAAAAATATATATTATTCCCGATACCATGATTAAAACTCTTATAAAGTCCACAAGAATTAGTTGGGCTGCAAAAAATGTGAATATGTACCTTCTGGTTTTAACATACGCATATTTTGCAGATGCATTCATAAGCAATCCACTTGAAATTCTTGAAGGCCTAATTCTTGTATCTGCTCTATGGGGAGCTCTCTACAGTCTCAATGATCTGACTGATATTGAAGTAGATATGAAGGATTCCATGAAAAAGTCCAGACCCTTCATACAGGAACATATTGAGAAGAAGTGGATAATTACATTTTGTGCAGCCATCATTGGAGCCGTGTTCGTTGTTTCAATTTTAACACTGCCCTTAGCCTTCACAGCGATAGTTCTGTTGATGTTTATAAATCAGATTTTGTACACTGTTCCTCCAATCAGGCTTAAAGACACGGTACTTGCACCATTTTTCAGCACAGCAACCAATTCAGTACTTAGAATGGCTTCATGTGCAGTTCTACTTGGAAATATTGCCATAGTGCCGTGGAGCGTTTACCTGTTCATGTACGTAGGAAGTATGGGCACTTACATCATGTACAAATCCAAACAGAAAATGGCAAGTGTATTAACAGCCCTAACAGGAATTATACTTTTATACGCATTTATCAACGGAGACATGAACCTGGTGCAGTTTGCTGTTGCAGTTCTACCAGCTTCCTTTGCAACGTTACCATTGTACCTGTCTCTTTTTACACAGAAGGATAAAATGTTCGATATTGCAGATGTTCTTTACCACCAAATTGCCATGATCTTCTTCTTGATCTGCATATTCTACATACTGTTCTTCCATTCAACACCGGTATAAGATTGATAGTAAATTATTGAATCCAACTTTTTTTTAGATGCCCTATCCCAATGGTTTAGGAAAGGGAGCATATAAAATGGTCTAGAGGTTAGAATAAGATATAAACAATAAATTGTTAGTTAAAATAAAAAAGAAGGGAAATTTAAATTAGAAAAGTTTTCCAAGTTTAAGAAGGGCCTTAGGTGAAACTTTTATTAGGAGTTTCACGAGTTCGGATGTGCTTATCTTCTCAAATTCATAGTTTTGGAATGCTTCAGCAATTGAATCAAGCTCTTCATCTGAAAGGCTTAACATGTACTCCTTGGTTTTGAAG
>WASR01000057.1:1307-2488 GCA_009712615.1 Methanobacterium sp.
CTGCAGCTACGTCACCGGCATATTTACCTGCTTCCAGTGCTGTGATGATCCCTCCACCTGTGAGTGGGTTAACATGTCCTGCTGCATCTCCAACTATCATGACGTTGTCTTCGACCAGGTCTTTAAGCATTCCTCCAACAGGGTCTCCTCCTATGTTGAGTTCAACTGCCTGTGCATTTTGGGTTGCTGGGCATTTTTCAACAAATTCCAGTAGGTGCTGGTAGGCTGATTTGTCTGTTACTGTGTTAACAATTCCAAGCCCCACATTTGCTATGTCGCCGCCCTTAGGGAATATCCATGCGTATCCTCCAGGTGCAACACTTCCGAAGTAGAATTCGATGCAGTCAGGGTCTTCCATTTCAACTCCTGCCATTTCAAACTGAATTCCGGATTCCATGTTTTTAGGTTTAACAACAGTTTTAAGTCCTCCCCATCTTCCAACTCTGGATTCTGGACCGTCTGCTCCAACAACTATCTTGGCTTTGATCTCGAAGTCTTCTCCCATATTTTCGCAGCTGACTATGTAGCCGTTGTTGTCCTTTCTCATTCCCCTTGCAAGGGTTTTGATCATGATGGTTGCACCGGCCCTTGCAGCGTCCATTGCCATGAACTTGTCAAAGACCTTCCTCTCTAATATGTAACCTGCCTCTGGAAGTTTGACTTGGTCGTCGTTTAACCATACATCGGTACCGTTTGGGCTGACTAGTCTAACTCCGCTTAGTTCCTTGGTAACCCATCTGCTGCTGGGTTCTATTCCAAGTTTTTTCAATCCTTCCTTGGACACTCCCTCTGCACATCTTTTTGGAGCTCCAATTTCGGATTTTTTATCCATTAGTATAACTTTTGCACCGTTTTGTGCAGCGTATTTAGCAGTGGATGATCCTGCTGGACCTGCTCCAATAACAAGAACGTCTGTCTCTATTAACTTCATAAGTATACATCTCCAGTGAATTTATTCTTCCTTTTCCAAAGCGTTAATAGGACACACACTTACACATATCCTACAGTCTTTGCATCCTTCTTCGTTAAAAATTAAACTTGTCTCACGGACTTCTATCAATGCACGAGGACAAACTCCTGCACATTCCCCGCAGTACATGCACCATTCCTTAACTATCATGTTTGATTACACCTACATTATTATTTTAGAAATTTATCAAGCATTTTTTTTGAATTCTTAT
>WASR01000033.1:0-869 GCA_009712615.1 Methanobacterium sp.
CCCGCGCTCGGCGGGCGGCGGAGCTGCGTCCGTCCAGGCTCCCGCCGCGGTCGCGGCGCCGGCGCAGTCGCGCCAGACCGCATCCCGATCCGTCCCGATCATCAGGATGCGGTATTAGGCAGAGCAAGCCGTTAGCCCGAATGAAGCGCTTGACTTGGCCCCTGGGGCCGGCCCGAGACATTCATATGTCCAGTGACAGGAGGCGCAGTTGAACCGGAGTATGAAATTCCGCACCGCAGGGGAGACGGCCGCATTGCTGGGGGTTTCCGTCAAGGCGCTGCGGGTTTACGAGCGCCACGGTCTGGTTGCGCCGGATCGCAGCGGTGCAGGTTACCGTGTCTATGGTCCCACGCAGATGCGGCGGCTGCATCAGGTCCTCGCACTTAAGTCTCTGGGGCTTTCACTTGCCCAGGTTGGTGAGTGCCTCGCAGGCCTTGGCGATAATCTGAGGCCAATCCTCGAAGTTCAGGAAAGAGACCTCCGGTTGCGTATAGCGATGTTGGAGACCGCCGCTACGGCGGTCCCCGCGGCGCGGTTTCGGCTTGACGCCGGGGAGAGCCTGTCGGTGGACGATCTTGTGACTCTGACAAAGGAGATCGTTATGACTGAAGGAAAACCCAGCTGGCGCGAGAATCTGGCACCGCTATTTACCAAGCATTTCACGAAGGCTGAGCGCCGGAAGATGATGGAGCCTGTGCAGGAGAACGCGGACGCCGAATCTACTGAGCGTGAAAAGCTTTTGGCTGAAGCCCGCACTCTCGTGGATAGCGATCCGGGGGCACCGGAAGCCCTGGACCTGGCGTGGCGGTGGCGTGATCGTGCCGTGAAATTTACCGGCGGCGACCCGGCCCTGCGGGCAAGACGGCGAG
>WASR01000033.1:884-2479 GCA_009712615.1 Methanobacterium sp.
TCTCCAAGACGCTCCCGTGGCGCGAGGAAATGGCGTTCATCAAGGCGGCAACGGAAAGATTGGAGGCGGCTGAAGCCGGGCTGACAGACCCTGGCCACGAGCCGATCTCCCCGCAGCCGGGCGGATGAGCTTCCGCGCGTGGCGGTCATTCGGACGCGACCCCGGGTGACGGTCGGTCGCCGGCCGGGACGGGCGCGGAGACCTCCGGCGTCGCCCCCTGTGGATACCGCGTCCGGATGGTGGACATCCTGGTTGCAATCCTCTCGATGACTGATCTCGCTTTGTCTTTCCGGTGTTCGGTCACAAGACCGAGGCCGACAACCGCGAAGCCGACGGTAATCAGCATGATCGCGCCGCGTACGGGCACCGGCAAAGAGACCGGAAGAACGGCTGCCGCGAAATGCAGCAACGGCAGATGGAAAAGGTAGGTCGAAAAGGTGAAGCCGGCGGCGACCCGGATCGGCTTTTCAGTCCGGCCGAATCTGAGTCCCGCCCAACGCGCGGCAATGATGTTGACCGCCAGCACCGCTCCAAGACCATAGTCAAAAGCGGCGAATCCCGGCGGCCAGTCGTCGGAATAATGCCTCTGTACCGCACCGAACCCGTCAGCCCAGACAGCCAATGCCGGAAGGGCAAGCAAGGTCGCGACGAAGAGTATCCGCGCCAGGACGGGGGGCACGATGAACCGTTCGGAAAAGCGGTTGGCCGCCACTCCCGCAAGCCATATGGGAAACATCATCAGGATATTGGGACCGGCGATGGCCGCCGAGGCCGCGATGGCGACGACCCGGATCCGGCCCCGTAAATAGAACGCGGATCCGAATAACGCATAATACCAGAACTCATAAGGCATGGACCAATATGCATGATTCGAAAGGACGGTCAGGCTGTGCTGCCAGGTGTGGCTGAGAAATAACGCCGCACAGAGAAGTCGCAGAACCGGATGGGTTTCCTCGGCATGCACATAGGCGGTTCCACCGAGGGCCTGGCCGATGGTATCGGCGATTCCGGTCAGCAGCAGCGCCGGCAAGATAACCGAATAAAGCCGCGCGAGCCGGCTGACGGCGTAATCGCGAAGGCTCTTGTCCTTGGCCGCGGCGGTGAACGATATGACATAGCCGGACAGGACAAAGAAGACGACCACCGCGTCATGTCCGTAGGGTTGTATGAACCAGAGAAATCCGCCGGAAATTTTTCCCCACGAAAGATGCGACAAAGCAACCGCGACCGCCGCGGCGATACGCAGCGCGTCGAGGTAAATCGATGTGCTTCGATCCAGCTTCATAGCCAGTCCTCGGTGGCTGACAACGGATTGCGGCAATTTTCAGGGGGAGGGCCCGTCCGCGGCGGCCGTCAGGATAGCCAGCTTTATATTCAATCAAAAGAATGAAAATTTTTGGTTCAGCGCGCGGCGCCGCAGGGTGCCCGCAGGGCGCGAACACCGTCCCGATCCCGGCGACGGGATTTCCGGTGACTAGATTACAGACCCGTCCTGGTATTCCATGATGTGCTCCATGTCTTCGATCGATAAAAAGGATATGTCCCGATGCTGTCCGGTATTCTCCACGCCCTGGCGGGCGGTGTGCTGATCGGCC
>WASR01000263.1:0-258 GCA_009712615.1 Methanobacterium sp.
CGCCTCGAATCACTTCGCTGGCGCGGGCGGCTGCTGCCACGGACTTGAGGCGGACCCCCTTCAGGACATCGTCCGGGGTCATGGGGCGCGGGCCGCACCACCAGTCCGGGCGCGGTCCATGTCCGTGGTCCGGTTCCAATCGACGCGTGCGGCTGTGTCGGCGCAATGCAGCGGTTGCGGACCGGCTTGTGCTTCCGCTTTTCCGTATAGCCTCACACCAATTCAAAGAGTTGGCGACCCCCCTGACGCTATCGGTGC
>WASR01000263.1:268-2475 GCA_009712615.1 Methanobacterium sp.
CGCTTGGGTACCAAGCGTCAGGGGGGGGGGCTTCAGGCTTGCCGCTTCGCGCTCATGACGGACATTGCGCGGATCGGGGCAGATCCCGATGACCGGTCCTCGCCCGGTCGGGCGTGTTGTCTTTGACGGGCCAAAACCGAACGAATGGGCTATTCGTCGGATGGTTGAAAATTTTTCGCCAAGTGGCAAAATTACGCCGCGAAACTCAAAGAAGACGCAAGATCATACGGACATCAATTCCCGGACCTTCATTTCCCTGAGGAGATCCAATCAGTGATAACGACAACAGGTCTCGAAAATTTCAAGGCGCCTACAAGTATTAAGCTCTCACTATCGTGGTCATCACTGATGTTTCTCTATATTTATAATGATTATTTCAGTCTGTACAAACATGGAACCGTGGAGAACATGATGGCCGGGCGTATGGGGCCGTTGGGCGAAGCGACAGAACCCGTTCTGACGGGTGTATCGCTACTGCTGGCAATTCCAGCCCTGATGATCTTCTTGTCAGCGCTACTTCGGCCCCGCGCGAGCCGTTGGCTCAACATCGTTCTCGGTGTCGCCTATACCGTTATCGAAGCACTGACGCTGATGGGCTCGCCCTTGTTCTATCAGGTTGTGGTGGGGCTTGAGATTCTGCTCACGTCATTGATCGTGTGGCACGCTGTTCGGTGGCCGCGACGTGCCAATGCTGCATGACCCTGCTAAGACATGAGGAGTCTGTCTGGATAAATTCCACAGATGTCAATCGTTGATAGAAAATAATTATGAGAACAGGAAGGCGTAGATGAGATGGCAAGAATAACTGGTGCAATATATCTCTTTGTTATCGTTACCATGGTATTCAGTTTGATTTATGTTCCCGGACAAATTCATCTGGTCGGGGATGCCAAAGCAATCGCTCAAGCCATTGTTGCGCAGGAATCGCTCTATCGGGCCGGAATCCTGTCCTGGGTGATCGGCGAAGCGGCTTTCCTGGTTTTGCCCTTCGCCTTTTTCCGACTTTTCCATTCGGTGCAGCGAGAAGCGGCGGTGGCGATGGTTGCCTTCGCTTGTGCCAGCGTGCCGCTCGGTCTGGTCGCCGCCGCCCACCGCTGGGATGCGCTTTCATTTGCAGGTGACCACCCGCCTGGCCTCTCTCTTTCCGGCGAGAACCAACAAGCCATGATGATGCACGCGCTCACGTCATACCATTCTGTCCTTTTGGTCTCAGAGTTGTTTTGGGGGCTATGGTTGCTGCCATTAGGCTATCTGGTGATCAAATGTGGAGTGTTGCCAAAGATCATCGGCCTGCTTTTGATGCTGGGATGCGCCGGCTATATCATCGAGCTGGTCGGAACAGTTCTTTTTGCAAATTATGACGCGATGCCCTTGGCCCGATTCGTAACCTTGCCTGCGGCCGTCGGCGAATTCGGCATTTGCTTCTGGTTGCTCGCAATGGGGGTGAGGCGGCCTGCCGTTTCCGGCGTTTGAGTGTCGGGCGACAATTACATCTTCATGCGCAGATAATTGTCGGCAAAGTGGGTGTTGTAATTGTCGCGCTACAGTTTAAGGTTATTACCTTCTTGACAAAATATCGCTCCCGCCCCCTGTCCCGTGCCGGATTTCACGAGAGAGTGGCCTTAAGATCGGCATCGCCCTCTCGCCTGTTTTCTCAAGCCCGCGCCGGGCACACGCGTCCCTCGTGCTTGACCGCGGCCTCAATAGCCGTCAGCACCGTGCGTCAGACTTGACGCGCGTCGCTCTGGAAAAGGTCCTCACGACCTCGGCTTGACCCGCCGCAGCACCAGATAGCCATGACCGTAGAATGACGTCTCGATGGTATCGGCATCAGCGCGGATGATCAGCCAGTCTCCGAGGCTGCGCGAACGGACATTGCTTCCACAGGCGATTTTCAGAGCGGACACCGGCTCCGGGCGGCGGGGAAAACGGACTTCGCTCAAGAGGTCGCCGCCATTCCATTCCTTCAGCAATTGCCGACGGTTCCCATGGGTTTCGGTGACTGACGTGAAATCAGCGCAATGCTCACTGTTCATGTTTGCGGGAAACTCGGGAGTTGGTGGACGGCCAAGCGGCAAAGCCATCAAGATGCTGTCAGGAGAAACATCCAGAATCTTATTGGCATACCAAAGCTTGGGCTCACCCTCTGGATTTCCTGCTATCTCATGTCGATAGGCGGCATCCTCCTCCTCGAAGATTTCCGCAAC
>WASR01000059.1 GCA_009712615.1 Methanobacterium sp.
TGGAGCTAAGAGATATAAAAGTTATTGGAGAGCGTCAGGCAGATAAAATCCTTTCAAATTTTGGATGAGAGAAGGAGTTTTACAGGGCAGTTAAACATTACGAGGTAGACAAACTAACCAATATTGAAGGTGTTAGTCAAAGAAAGGCCATTGAAATAATAAACACCCTCCTTGGTAATCAAACCAAAGAATTTTTAAAAACAGATAATTCCCGCCTGATCTATGATGACATCATTGAAAGAATTCTAAGATTTTCCAGTACCAACTACAGCAGAAACAGAATTCTTTTAATGAGCCCTCTTAAAAATGAAACTAGCATCATGGAAAATGTCGAATTTGTAATGGCTGCTAAAGAATTTGTAAGCACACTGCCTGTAGATGAATTGAAAACTCTTCTTAAAAAGATCAACACCTTGGAAGAATCAAAACCCAAATATGATCCATCGAGCGCCATTCTGGTAGAAACACGGGAAGATTACCATCAACTCATTGAATCTGGACTCAACAGTTACAGTTCCATTATAACTGGAGAAGAACTTGAAAATCCTGAAGAATTTGAATTTATAGTTTATGTATACAACCAAGGCTTGATTGAAATTGAATCTGAAAACATGGCCATGGTAACCAGTAATGCTGAACAATTTGAAATAGTTCCAGATACTGTACTCGCATACTACAAAAAAAATTATGATGTGATAAAAAATTCACATAAAATTAAACAGATCCTTCAAAAAGAATCTGTACTTGGTGATGTAATAAACATCATCGACTCATTGGAATCTAAAGAACTGGATGAAACCATATTTGACGACGCGGTTGAAGAAGCTAAGAAAGATGCAGATTTAAAACTCAAAAATGCAATTAAACAAGTGGATCTTAATGGTGATGAAGTTCTCGATCTATTAAACGAGGGAATGCCAAAGAAATTACAGCAAATATTTGACGATGTAATGAACCAAGCCAGAACAACTGTTAAAGAACAAACAGGTTGTTCTTTCGATCCTTTCATTCAGAAGTATCCTGTAGAAATCGATACAAAGGAACTTGAAAGAATAAAAAAACAGGAAGCAGCAAGGAAGTATGTGAAAATATTCGAAGAAAATGTTAGAGCTGCCACAACCCTTTCAAAAATGAAGGATACTGTTGAAAAAGAAATTCATGACATATTGTTGTTTGACTATGAATTTACCCTGGGATGCTTTGCATATTATTATCAATTAAACCCTCCAACAATTGGAGACGGATTCAGTTTCGAAGAAGGAATACACCTGAAGTTAGCCCTTGAAAATAGTGAAGATATACAAATGATAAATTACTCCCTTCAATCTCCAGATAATGTTGTTTTATTAACTGGAGCCAACAGTGGTGGTAAAACCACCCTTCTTGAAACCTTGGCTCAAATTTGCATCATGTCCCAGATGGGATTACCTGTGAGGGCAAAAAATGCAACTGTAAAAATTGTTGATGAACTTTACTTCTTTTCAAAGAAACGTTCTCTGGATGCCGGAGCATTTGAATCATTTTTAAGAACATTCATGCCAATTGTAACCCGAGAAACCGATAAATTAATCTTACTTGATGAACTTGAAGCCATAACTGAACTCGAAGCTTCTGTTAAAATCATATCAAGCTTTATGGATTTCATTGGAAATTCTGATTCCCTAGCAATTATAGTAACACACATGGCCACAGAAATTTTGAAATATACAGATGTGCGAGTAGATGGTATTGAAGCCAAAGGATTGGATGAAAATTACAATTTAATCGTGGATAGAACACCCAGAATGAACTACTTTGCAAGGAGTACACCCGAATTGATACTCAGAAAGATGTACGAAAAATCTGATCCTAAATTAAAGGATATCTACAGACAGGTGTTAGAGAAATTCTAATAATTGTATGATAAAGTATTATAACTTAAAAAAAGATATGGAACTTAAACTGTACATGTTTAAGAGGTTATTCCATGTTTCAAAAGATATTGGTTCCAATAAATCCCAATGAAGATCAAGATTTGCTGGTTAAAACAGCTTACAAATTAGGAATCGAAGGTGACTCTGTAGTTAAATTTGTCTACTTTGGAGACGATCCCCAGGCAATAACTAAGCTTGAATTCTACATTGAAAAATGCAAAGAAAAAGGTTTGAATGCAGTGTACCACTTCGAGAAATTTGTTGGTACCAAGGAAGAAATCCCTGAAAATATTGCTAAAATCTCTGAAGAGTACGATCTTGTGATAATGGGCCATCTCAAATATGATAAGATCTACAGATTTGTGCATCAAAGTACCGCTTCAGATCTAATCAACCTTGTAACCATTCCTGTCATGATAATACCCGACAATGGAACATGTCACCTGATCTTAGATTAACATGACCAAAATTCTTTTTAAATTAATTTTCAGATCATTTGAAGTTTATCATTAATAGAGCACTTAAATTATTAAATGATAAAAAAAAAGCTACAAT
>WASR01000096.1 GCA_009712615.1 Methanobacterium sp.
CCTGAGTCTCCTGGCACGCGGGCTTGATTCTGGCCTCTTCAGTTTTTTTTGACTTCTGTTGGCGAGGGATGTTAGAACCCCTTACCTTGTTTGCTGCCTTTTTTGCCCTGCTGAAACTTTTATCAAGAACTTCTTCGGGTGTGGGAATAGTTGGTATAAACATTTGATCACTTTTTTTAATTAAATTAATTGAGATTAGTTAAATAATGGTTGTAAATTTTGGATATGAATAATCACGAATTTTTATCTATGTTCATCACTGTCAAGAATAAATAGAAATCGATACCCATTATTTAGTTTTCATTTATATATTAAACTTCCTTTTGGGTGTCCTAAAAAAAATGAGATCAGCGATGTTGAATTCCCAATTTTTTAATTTTGTTAATGGGTTTATAGCTTCTCTTCAAATATTTCTGATGAAAATTTGTATATCTTAACATCACTACTTAACCAGCATTCAGGACTCAATCCGGCTTTGTTGCATGTGTTTGAAAGAAATTCTTCCTTGTTCCAACCCCAATCTGTTGCTACTTGGGGTAATAAAAGACCCCTGTAAGGTCCAATTTCAACTATGAGTCCGTCTTCTCCAATTATGATGTTGTCCAGATATTCGGTTGGATCATCAACATGGATGAGTTCGGGTTTGGTCAGAACACTGAGTTCCAGTTCAATATTTTCCAGTTCTTCCACAGTCACGCAGTTAAACCTTGGATCTCGAACTGCTGCGGATATTGCGGCATCTACAACAGCATTTATTAACGGCATTACAGGTTCAGGGTAACCAATGCACCCCCTCAAACAATTTTCCTTGTTCAGTGTGACGAACACTCCCCTGTTTTCCTGCATCACAGTGTCTGTTGTATCGGGTATGGGAATAACCCTTCCCTCTTTTAAATAAACAGTTATTGCTTCACGTGCTAATTTAACCAGAAATTGGCCTTGTTCTTCAGATAACATGTTTTTTTCTCCAAAAAAAAATTTTATGTTCCATATTTAGTTAGGTTGCACCACCCACAGTTGCCTTTGAAACCCTGACATGGGGACCGCCATCACCCACTGGGACTGTTTGTCCGTTTTTACCGCAGAATCCAACTCCCATCTTGAAATCAGAGCCAACTGCATCGATGTGATTGAGAATCTCCAGGATATTTCCAGAGAGTGACACATCTCTAAGGGGATCTTTAATTTCTCCATTTTCTACTACAAATGATTCTGCAGCGTTGAATTGGAAAATTCCCTTACCGGTATCCACCTGACCTCCCCTTGAACCTTTCAGGTAGATTCCATCTTTAATTCCTTCCAATAGTTCATCTAATGATTGATCACCAGGTTTGAGGTAGGTGTTACTCATCCTGACTATGGGCTGATCACCCACTGACGACCTTGCATTTCCAGATGATTCCATCTTAAGTTTGGATGCTGTTTCCCTCGAACTTAAAAGGGAAGTCAGCACTCCATCCTTGACCAGAATATTTTCCCTTGTTTTGATTCCTTCTGCATCGTATGCGTAGTAACCGAATGCATCCATGCTTGCATCATCAACTATGGTTACTAGTTCGGAACCTATCTGAGTTCCCATCTTATTTTTGAGTATGGAATCGTTTTGAAGTATTAAATCAGCCTCTGATGCATGGCCCAGTGCTTCGTGAATGAAAACTCCGGTGAGTTCAGGATCCAGAACAACTGGAAAACTTCCAGATGGAGGAGACTTGGCATCTAACAGCCTCACAGCCTTTGTAGCTGCTAACCTTCCGAACTCCTCGATATCCTGATTTTTTATGGCTTCATAACCCTTTGAACCACCAATACTTTTATGTCCGAATTGAATAACCCCATCTGAAGCTGCAACTGCATTTAAAAACATTGCAACCCTGGATTCATCCATGGAAATTGCAGAACCCTCGGAGTTCATGTACAGTGTGGTGGATTCACCATCAACGTAGTTCACTGTGGTACTGACTACCTTATCGATGTTTGCAGCTGCTTCAGCTTCTTCCATGACCTTTTTTTTCTCATCTAACGAAACACTGGATAATGGAATTTTAGCCTTTGACTTCACGGTATCTATGGATCCCTCTGTTTTTGTGACTTCAACATCACTCTTCAGAGAATTTGAAAGCTTGAGTGCTGCCTCTGCCATTTCATCAAGCCTCGAAAGTTGGGTGGTGTATGCAAATCCCCATGATCCATTCTTTAAAACCCTCACAGAACCTCCAAAATCAGTTCCAGAACGAATTTCCTGAATTTGACCATCTTTCATCACTATTATACTATTTTTACTTTCGCTAACTCGTAGATCCACAAAATCTACTTCTTTTTCTACGATCTCAATTGTTTTTCTGAATAAATCTGGATCAAGATTATTTTCATTTGAAGACGGCATTTTTAAACTCCTATAATATGAATTATTTGTTACTGGAAATATTTTTCATCCTAAAATTGTACTGTTCTATTATCTTTG
>WASR01000256.1 GCA_009712615.1 Methanobacterium sp.
CGCCAGGCTGACCACCTGGCAGGAACTCTCGCTCCGCCTCGCCAGCCACGACCTGCTTACGTGCCTGTCTCTGATCGAGAGGGGCTATTCGGAAGGAGGCTTGCGTCCGAACAACCTGGTCGCCCTGACCGCCGGCATCTGGGCTAAGGGGGTGCAAGCGACCCAGCCCTTCGCGGACGTTGTGAAGGGCTGGGTGACCCCGCGTGAACGACTGTTCGTCGAGGTCAGTCACGCCAAGCAAAACCAGGGACAGATCTTCGCCCGGATGTACGAGGCCGAGCAGGCGCTCTACGACGTCAAATCGCAATGGCGGTCTGCCATCACCGAGCCGCTCTTTCTGGTCGTCTCCTCCTGGGCCCTGATGGTCTATTTCGCTTATACGGTGATCACTCAGTTCGAGCAACTGCCGAAGCCGCCCAGCTCCGGAATGGTCCACATGTCCTATGAGATTTCGTCCTGGTTGGTCTACTGGGGATCGTGGTTGCTGCCGAGCATTTGCTTCAGTGTCGTCGGCCTCGTGATCTGGCGCCTCAAAACCTGGCTGTCGCCCTCTCGGGTCAAATATGAGTCGATCTGGCCGTTCAGCATCTACAAGGCGCTGCAGGCGACCGATTTCCTGCTGGCGGCCACAATCCTTCAATACTGCGGCAACGATCTCGCGTCATCGCTTCGCGCAATGTCCAAGACCGCGAGCCCCTATCTGAAATGGCAGATCTCGGCACTTGAGCCGCTGCTGCGGTCTCGACCGATCGGGACGGCCGTCCAAATGACCAGGCGCGGTTTCCCGGATGCTCTGGTCAACGCCAGACTCGAGGTGGTCGGGCACGACCTCCCGAAGCGCTTCCCGGCTCATCTCGATGCCATCACCAAGGCCTATTACAGCCGGCTGGTGCACAGGATGACCAAGATGGCCAAGAACACCAACACGGCCGTCCTTCTCTTCGTCGCCATTCTGCAGGTCATATCCGCCCTGCTGATGCTCGCCCTCTCACTTCCGACCTGAGGAAATCATGCCCGAACTAACAGCCAAGCAAATTGTTACCGGTATTCTCGCTTTTATCACGCTTTGCGTCATCGCGATCGGCGTCACGACCCGGAGCGGGGCCAATGCCTCAGCTCAAATCACCGACCTGACGGGTTTTGCCCAGTCCTGGCAGGCGGCCTATGTCAACCAGGCCTACCAGTACGGAACGGCGACCTTGGATCCCGTGACGCTCATCAACGCCAAGAAGGTCGATCCGGTGCTCGTCACCAACGGCAACACCATCAACAGCCGCTGGCAGACGCCGATCACCTGGACAGGCGCCGACAAAAACTTTGTCGCGTCCCTGACCGGCATCCCTTACGACGTCTGCACGCAGCTGCTGGCGGACGCCGGTCTGGGCAACCTGGTCGTGCCCAGCCAGGTCGGTTCCAAGGCGGCGGCCGCGCCCTCGACCTTCGTGGGCAGTGTGCCGGCCACGCAGTGCGGCGGCACCGGCACCGACAACATCACCATCACCTTTATCGGCCATCCGTAACGGGAGCGCGCCGTGTCGGGATATCCGCTCTATGTGACCGTGGTGATGCTGATGCTGGTCGGCATGGTGCAGTCCAGTCTCCGCTTCCCGATCGAGATCGCCAAGCGGTATGCAGCCCTCATCAACCCCATGATGGCCTGCCACACGGCGTTGATCCGCTATTCGGAGCTCAACCCCGCTGCCTCGGGAAAGGTGTCGTCGGCTTTGGTGGACGCTGAGCTTCCACCCGGAGTCGTCGACCCGGGGTCATTCACATACGTCATCGCCGTCCCCGGGACCGTGACCACCTATCTGACTGTACCGGCGGCCGGCCAGAGCATCGCGATAGCGGCGCTGCAAAAGTTGACCGATGGCTCCGTCGTCGCGGGCCCGATCGTCGACGGCGACATCATTCCGCCATTGCCGTTGCAACCGCTTCCCGCTCCTGGAATCCCGAACGGCGCCATTGCCATCCAGACCATCGTCCGGAACAAATAAAAATGCCTGAGCTCAAATCCATCGCTATCGCCCTTGTGATCATGGCGTTCATCGGAGCCGGTCTCGGCTTCATGGTTAAGACCCACAACCAGAATAGATTTGACGAACAATACGGTGGGCAAGCCGGATCCGTGGTCCTCGGCGCCAGGTCGTTCGCCGCGGCGAACCGATCGGAGATCATTGCGGACATCATCGCTGCCGGCGGCAATGCCGTCACCTACAGCGTGGCCAACAGCACCGGCACGGCCGCCTTGCAGGCTACAGGCGCTATCGACACCTCCCTCAACGGCACAACGCCCACTGGCGGCCGATATTGCCTCGCTTTCCGAACCTACAACGGCGGCACCAATCTCCAGGGTGTGCTGACCGTCGTCGGGGAAACCTCGCCGGTCTCGGCGCTCGCGGCCAACGTGCTGGCCCCGCCCGCGGGC
>WASR01000314.1 GCA_009712615.1 Methanobacterium sp.
ACTCTGTTCTAGATCGACACCGCGAAATTATCTTGATTTTCTGGAAGAAAACTATATCAACTACATGATCGTGGGTTACGATGAAGTTAACATGGCAACGGCATTTGAAGAGCTTAACATTAACTTTGGTGTTAAAAGTATAGCGATCCATGCTGATGGGATTATAAATGGTAATTTATTGGCTGATGATCTTGTGGAAGAGATATCTGTTTTCATGCATCCAACACTGGTGGGTGAAGACAATGGTGCCATGTATACCTCAACTGATTCAGAACACCTGAAATTTGATTTAAGGCTTCTTGAGGTTGAAACATTGGAAAATGAGATCGTTTATTTGAAGTACAGAATCATGAAGTACAAATTTTAATTACGATCTAGAATGAATAACTCAAGATCTATTTCTTTTCATAATTTAGTATTCGCCATGGATATGTGTTTTTCAAAACTGTCATCAAATTTTAGCCAGTTAATAATAATAGTTTAAGCTTGAAATTTATATATGACAATTGGTTAAACTACACTTTTACTCAAACAAAGTATGCAGGAGAATGAACATGAAAAAAATTGGATTTATAGGTTATGGGAGTATGGGCAGAGTGATATTAAATGGATTTTTAGAGTCGGGAATGTTGAAGCCATTCAATGTAACAGTTTCAACTAGGACAAGATCTAAATTGTCTGAATTGGAAAAGAATTATCCCGATGTAGAAATAGCTCATAACAATATTCAAACTGCTCAAAATTCCGACATCATATTTCTTTTCACAGGAACTTCTGATGTTAAAAATGTAATTGAAGAAATTAAAACCTATCTATCTGAAAAAACCCACCTCGTATACATTTCAGCAGCCCTAGGAATAGACATGGTTAGCACAATTTTTGATGGTAAAATTACCAAGGTGATACCTTCAATAACATCTGAAGTACATGAAGGAGTTTCGCTCATATGTCATCATGAATCTGTGTCAATTGAAGAGTCTGATTTTGTTGACAATCTTTTCAGAACTGTTGGGGATGTGAAAATTGTTGATGAAGCAGATCTTGATGTGGGCGCAGATATAACCAGCTGTTCTCCTGCATTTATTGCAAAAATATTCCAAGAATTTTCGATCGAGGCTTCAAACAACAGCACTTTTTCGAGGGAAGAAGCTGAAAAAATGATTATCAGTACTTTGTATGGAACTTCTAAGCTCCTATATGAGAAAGGCTATGGTATTGATGATTTAATATCTGCAGTTGCAACTAAAGGGGGCATAACAGAGGAGGGTGTTAAAATATTGGATAATGAGCTTCCAGAACTGTTCAATGAACTTTTTAAGACCACTATAAAAAAACATCAAATTATTCAAAGTAAACTCAAAGAACAGTATTGATTCAATAACACAATCGGAGTTTATTTTTTACTTGGAATTCGAAAGAATCTGATGTTTGACCAATGAATTTATAAATGGGTAAGCAGAATATACTATGAATGTGTACAATTATCATGGTTACTTCTGTTAAACCCTATTAATTGTTGCTATGTCAGATTCAAATCTAGACATTTAATCAAGGTCAGATATTTAAACTTAAGTTGGTTGTAAAATGAAAAATCTCATACTTATTGTATTGTTATTCGTGATGTTTATGGGCGTAGTTTATGGGGCTATTGTAGCAACAGGGGGTGAGCACTGGGATATGACAGGTAAAATTGTTGGAGTGTGCACAGCCGATAATAACTCAACTGATACTAATTCCATACTTGTACAGGGTGTTGTCACATCTGGCAATCAAGAAGCCAATGTAACTGTGAGAATCACCAACGATACCCAGTTATTCGCCAAAAATGGTAATCAACGAAACCAAATAAACTTCTCAGATCTCAAATCTGGTCAGAGTGTTAATATTCAGTTTAAAGGTCCAATATTACAATCATATCCTCCACAAGCATCAGGAAGTCAAGTCTTGGTCACTGGATAAAATTTAACATGCCAAAATACTCAAGGTGATCTTTAAAATTTGAGTAATCAAACTGGTTTGGTAAATAAATAATAATTTTTTACACAATTTTCTCCGCAAGGTTTAAATATAAAATGCACTTAAGTATATCTACTATGCCAAGGTAGCTTAGCGGCGAAGCGGTGGACTGCAGATCCATTACACGGGAGTTCAAATCTCTCCCTTGGCTTGAAAAATTTAATCAATGATTATTTGGGTAATCCAAATATTATCATTGGGGTCATAGTGTAATCAGGCTATCATCTGGGACTCCAGTTGTCTTTGAAGAAAGTGCGCACTCTGAAGGAAAGTATGATGACCAATTGGAGTACTGAGACAAGAGAAATCCTAGGATCTGGGTTCAAATCCCGGTGACCCCATTCTTATTTTAAATTCTATAACTACTTATTAAATCCTATTCCATACTAATTTATAATTGTATCTTAAATT
>WASR01000175.1 GCA_009712615.1 Methanobacterium sp.
CAGTTGAGAGGATATAAACTTAAGTTAATCGCATAATATCTTAATAAAGACAGTTTTAGTGATATTAGACTATTTAAAATTAAAAAGAAATAGTTTGGAATTGTTTTATGATCTCAACTGATCATGATCATCAACATTTCCGAGTAAGGAATCTATGAACTGTTGGGCTGTTCGTCCTGACATTCCACCGTGCCGTATTTCCCACTTACTTGCCTGTAATTCCAATTCTTCGCCTGTGAGTGTGATTTCAGGGTGTCGTCTCGCAAGGGTTGCAACGATGTTGAAGTAGTCTTTCCTTTGAGGATTGTAGTATCCAATTTTCACTCCAAATCTTTCTGCCAGCGATATTTTTTCATTAACAGTGTCTGAACGATGGAGTTCATCTTCTGACATATCCGAACGATCACTCCATGTTTCCCTGATTAGATGACGCCTGTTTGACGTTGCGTAGATAAGGACATTTTCAGGTTTTGTTTCTAAACCTCCCTCTATAACTGCTTTTAAATATTTATACTCAATTTCAAACTCTTCAAATGATAAATCATCCATATAAATTATGAAACGATAATTTCTATTTTTTATTGTTTCAATTATCTTAGGTAATTCCTTGAATTCATGTTTGTAGACTTCGATCATTCTGAGGCCCTGATCGTAGTACTGATTCAGAATTGCCTTGATACTTGCAGATTTACCTGTGCCGGCATCACCATATAGAAGAACATTGTTAGCTTTTCGCCTATTAACGAATGCTTCAGTATTTTGTAACAGTTCTTTCTTTTGAGATTCATAACCAACCAAATCATCCAATTTTATGTCACTGGTTGTAGTGATGGGGCAAAGTATGTTTGAATTTTCATCTTTAGAAACTCTAAATGCTTTATTTAACCCTATATCTCCAACACCGTGTAATTTGTAGAAATCTGTGACTGCTGTGCACAGTTCTTTTTCATCTTTCGCATTCTCAATGGAATTACTCAGATCCTGAACCTTTTCACTCACATTTTTGTTGAAGATCTGTTCACTTTTCACAACAGCATCATAGTCTTGGATGATGGAAAAACAATCAATGTCCAGTTCATTTTCCAATTCAGAAAAGTCATAGTCAAACAATTGTTTGAATATTTTATAATCGTTCTTCACAAATCTGTTTACTGTACCTGTGTTGGTTCCAACCTTTTCCGAAACAAGGGTAAATGGATTTTGAGCCATGGCTAAAATAAAGGCCAGATAATTGTGCCAAAGATTCTTATCAAATCCATACTGCGTCGAAAGATCAAGCAGACGATTGATTTCAATATAAATGTCGGAAATCAGATCTTCTCTCACATAATCTCCATTATCAAGCTGTTGGCAGATATCAGATAATCTAAACAGTATACTATTTTTGTTTATATTTTTGTAGATCACCAATTTGGATGTCAAATGATACATTAACAATCTCCTTAAATCTATATTTACTAACTAAAAATTTCTGGATATGATCTATTTTATAGAAAAGATAACATAAATTGGTTTTTACAAATATCCTACTAATAGTAATATCAGTAAATTCAATGGATTACTCCAGAATAAATGTTAGGAATCATATCCTTAAGATAAGTATTTCGTAACCATATATTCTATATTAGCTACGGCTTAAAATTTATATTTTCAAATGTATTTGATGGGTGGATGGATTTGGTAAATGCAATAACTGTTAAAACGATTCTTAATACTAGTAAAAAACGTGATGATTGGTTTTTAGGCAGATACACACTAAATCCCTATGCTGGCTGTTCAATGGCATGTATATACTGCTACACACGGGGAAGTAAATATGGTGGTGACCATGGATCTGTTGTATCAGTCAAATCAAATGCAGTTCCTGTACTAAAAAAACAGTTAAAAAATTGTATCAGACGAAATGAAAGAGATATTATATTACTTGGATCTGCTGCTGATCCTTATCCCACAGACGAACAAGACTTAAATTTAACCCGAGAAATACTGGGAATAATTAAACGATACAAATTTCCAACCCACATCCTAACAAAATCTAAAATGATTCTTAGGGACATGGATGTTATCAAGGGTATTAGGGATGTTGCTGTTGTACCTGATGATTTGGTTGGTAAATTGGACAATGGTGTCATAGTATCATTCTCATTTTCTACTTTGGATGAAGAAATAGCGGGGATCATTGAACCTGGAGCACCGAGTCCCATGGAACGGTTGGAAACCATGAGAGAGTTCAGTGATGCGGGTTTTAAAACAGGAATCATAAATATGCCCATACTTCCATTTTTATCTGATTCAAATGAAGCTATTCAATCAATGGTTAAAACAGCAAAAAATTATGGTGCGCACTATGTTTTACATTCTGGTTTAACCTTGTATGGAACTGATAACGATGATTGTAAAACACTTTACTTCATTTTT
>WASR01000336.1 GCA_009712615.1 Methanobacterium sp.
ATCTTATATCAGTATTTGATTTTACAATAGGTATATTTACTATTGCTCTCAGCCGCTTTGGTAATATCAAGCTAGGGTTGGATGATGAAAAACCGGAATTTACAAATTTCCAGTGGTTTACTATGTTATTTGGAGGGGGAATGGGCATAGGAATGGTTTTTTGGTCCATTGCTGAACCTATGATTCATTATATGTCACCGCCTGTGGGACAACCTGGCACTGAGCAAGCTATGCATGATGCCCTGCGGATTGTATTTAATGATTTCGGTATTCATGTTTGGATTATTTATGCGGTTTGCGGTTTAGCCCTGGCCTATTTCCAGTATCGAAAAGGTCTTCCATGCTTAATCAGCTCCGCTTTTTACCCAATTCTTGGTGATCGCATGCGCGGACCTATCGGTAAAGCCATCGATATAATAGCGGTATTTGCGACGATGTTTGGCGTAGCCACAAGCTTAGGACTGGGGGCTGGTCAGATTGCCACAGGAATACAATATATCTGGGGAATTAAAGCCACACCTGGTATTACTGCTATTATTATCGCAATCATGACAGGGATATTTACGCTGGCGACGGTATCTGGGCTGCATAAGGCGATGCAGGCTGTTGCTGACGTGAAGGTATGGCTTTCAATTGGATTTATGGTGTTTATTTTCTTGTTTGGTGGAATGGTATTTATACTAAATAATTTTACTCATACGCTTGGTGATTATATTCAAAACTTTATCGGACAGAGTCTATGGATGGGAAATGTTGAATGGACTAAGGCCTGGCCGGTATTCTACAGAGCTTGGTATATTGCGTGGGCAGCATTTGTAGGTCAGTTCATAGCACGTGTTTCCAGAGGACGTACTATTCGTGAATTCATACTGGCATCAGTATTCCTGCCTTCTGGTTTTTGCTTAATATGGATTGGGATATATGGGGGAGCTGCATTTAATCTAGATGCATTGTCAAACGGTGCCATTCAGGCAGCTGTTAAAACTGATGTTTCCACTGCTTTATTTGCAACCTTGCAGCATCTACCGCTCTATTTCATCACTGCGCCTCTAGCTATTATTCTGATCATCGCATCCTTTGCAGGAGCTGCTAATTCAGCGACATATGTACTAAGCATGTTGACATCGGGAGGAGACCTAAATCCAAGTAAAAAACTCTGCGGGTTTTGGGGAGTTACCCAGGGAGTTGTCACCATAATGATTGTTCTAGTAGGAGGCACTGCTGCCATAAAGACACTTCAGACCGCTTCTATTGCTGCTGCTTTTCCATTCATGTTGATTATGATCGTCATGTGCTACAGCATATACAAGGCTCTTAGGGAAGATCAAGTACAAGTAAAAGAAGAAATAATAGTATCTAAAAATGGCGAAGTAAAAGTAGATTTACCTCAATAGCAAGTAAAGATTATTGAAATATTAAAAAAGAAGGTGCAATATGAATAATTTATATGATGTTATAATTATCGGTTCTGGACCAGCAGGACTTTCTGCTGCATTATACGCAGCGAGAGCCAGAATGAAAACTTTAATACTTGAAAGGACTAAGGTAGGAGGACAAATTGTAACCACAGATGAAGTGGCTAATTATCCTGGATCAGTGGAGGATGCCACAGGCCCAAGTTTAATAGCAAGAATGGAAAAACAGGTTGAAAGTTTTGGGGCTGAAAGAAAAAAAGATAATATAAAAGAAGTAGATTTTGGTGGGAAAATAAAGCTACTTAGGGGAGAAAGTGAAGAATATCAGGCTAAAACTGTGATTATTGCCACAGGAGCATCACCTAGACATATTGGATGCCCTGGGGAGAATAAATTAATTGGAAAAGGTGTATCTTACTGTGCAACTTGTGATGCGGATTTTTTCCAGGACCTAGAAGTTTTTGTGGTTGGCGGAGGAGATTCTGCCGTTGAGGAGGCTATTTATTTAACAAAGTTTGCAAGAAAGGTAACAATAGTTCACAGAAGAGATGAATTAAGAGCTGCAAAGTCTATACAAGAAAAGGCTTTCAAAAATGAAAAAATTCATTTTATGTGGAATACTGTTGTTGATGAGATAAAAGGTGAGGGAATATTAGAGTCAGCAGTATTTAAAAATACTAAAACTTCTGAAACTCATGAATACTTCGCTGATGAAGAGGATGGTACTTTTGGTATATTTGTCTTTACGGGATATCTACCTATAAACAATTTATTTAAGGAAAAAATCCAGTTGAATGAAGGTGGATATATAATAACAAATGATAAGATGGAAACAAATATAGAAGGGGTATTTGCAGCTGGAGATATAAGAGAAAAGCCTTTAAGACAGGTTGTTACAGCAACAGCAGATGGAGCTATTGCTGCTGTACAAGCAGAGAGATATATAGAAAATAATTAAGCAGAGAACTCAAATCTTTGATTTGTAGTGAAT
>WASR01000346.1:0-1369 GCA_009712615.1 Methanobacterium sp.
TCAGCAGGCCGCCGAGGCCGGCGCTGAACAACGCCAATGCGGCCGGCTCCGGCACGTCGGTCGCGCTGATCCGGGCTGTGAAGGTTGTCTGATCGCGGAAATCGCGCGGCGAGGGTGCGATGGCAAAGTCGACGGTCGATCCGACATGAACAAGGGCCGACACAGTATAATTTCCATTCAGGAACGATGAACTGGAGAACACCTTGATGCCGTCAACCAGAATCTGGTCATAGGTGTGACCATAATCCAGGTCCGTCCCAACCGGCGACGTCGGGACGCCGCTCCCCCATCCCGCCTGGGCCAGGATTCCGGAAATCGAAATCATCCCGTCGACGGGGCTGACCCAGCGGCGGACGGTCCAGTTCTCCTCGGGGCGCCGGCCGGTCGACGTGATGGCGCCGTTCGGATGCCCGCCACGATCCCAGAGCGCGGTCCAATATTCACCTTCCGACCGAAGCCACATCGGCCAATCGTACTGGGGATAGAAATGGGTCATCTCCGTGAAAGCGGAGCTGGTAAAGGGGCCTTTAAAATAGCCGTAATACCAGTTTTTGTACCCCTGGGTTCCGGAAAAATCCGCCACGGAGTCGGCGATGACACTGGCATTTGCCGAGTTCGACAGCAAAACGGCAAAGGCAAAGAGGGCACATTTGTATAGCGATTTCATGGATTAATCCTGATAACTGTTAGAACATTATAAGCGCTCTGGTTGAACTAAATCCAAAGTAGAGCTGCTCGATATTTCCGATCATTATGGTTGATGATCGAATCTTTTGTGAGAATATTATTCAATCATCAGGAATACAAACATATGATGTGGACTTGTTTATTTGGACTGTGGATTGATGACCCTTATTGTCACGACAATGCAGGCTGAATTAGGCCGGAGTGGCCGGGACGTGACCGACATTTTTTGGGAGAACTGAGGCGGCGGATTCTTCGATTCGACGCAGACTTCGCGAAATGCCTTCCGGTGTTTTCGTGTTCACATGACAGGTGCCCGGAGTCTGTCGCCGGAACCAGCGCAATTTTAAATCTTCCTTGACACGCCAGGGGCCCTGGTCCGGAACCATCCCCCCAAAAAAGTCCAAGTTCCAACGCGTCTGAAAGGATTGGTATGCCGGTTGCGCCCGCAGCGAGAAGTATGAACAGTGCCCGGAAAACTCGTAAACTGTCACGGTTGCACAGTAAAAGTCGCCGACGGACGAGATCGTGCACTCTGCGCAGGTAAGCGTCAGGCCGTGCTACGACCTTGCGGCGTGGGCCACGAAGCCCAGGTGGAGAAGCCAGCACCGGGGAGGCTTCAGGTGCTTCGGAGCAGGCCGGAGAGAGGGGCGGGCGTCGTCGCCCGCCTCCGCCCCCGCCTGCC
>WASR01000346.1:1415-2390 GCA_009712615.1 Methanobacterium sp.
TCAGCAGGCCGCCGAGGCCGGCGCTGAACAACGCCAATGCGGCCGGCTCCGGCACGTCGGTCGCGCTGATCCGGGCTGTGAAGGTTGTCTGATCGCGGAAATCGCGCGGCGAGGGTGCGATGGCAAAGTCGACGGTCGATCCGACATGAACAAGGGCCGACACAGTATAATTTCCATTCAGGAACGATGAACTGGAGAACACCTTGATGCCGTCAACCAGAATCTGGTCATAGGTGTGACCATAATCCAGGTCCGTCCCAACCGGCGACGTCGGGACGCCGCTCCCCCATCCCGCCTGGGCCAGGATTCCGGAAATCGAAATCATCCCGTCGACGGGGCTGACCCAGCGGCGGACGGTCCAGTTCTCCTCGGGGCGCCGGCCGGTCGACGTGATGGCGCCGTTCGGATGCCCGCCACGATCCCAGAGCGCGGTCCAATATTCACCTTCCGACCGAAGCCACATCGGCCAATCGTACTGGGGATAGAAATGGGTCATCTCCGTGAAAGCGGAGCTGGTAAAGGGGCCTTTAAAGTAGCCGTAATACCAGTTTTTGTATCCCTGGGTGCCGGAAAAGTCCGCCACGGAGTCTGCGATGACACTGGCATTTGCCGCGCTTGACAGCAAAACGGCAAGGGCAAACAGAGTGCATTTATATAGAGATCTCATGGAATAATCCTGATAATTGCTAACACAATATAAACGCTCCGGTTGAATCGTAAATTCAAAGTGGAGCCGCTTGATAATTTCGATCACCATGGTTGATGTTCGGATTACCAGCGAAAATTTTATTCTATTGTCGGGAATACGAACATATGAAGTGGCATATTTTTTGGATTGTAGAGCGGGAAATCTTCTTCCGAGATAATGCGACCTGACCCGGCGGATTGCACCGGAAAGATAGCGCGAGTGATGGGCTGGCTGCGGCGTGGTGCGGGCGTGAAAGCCACAGTGGCATCGGCGTTCCGGGGGGCCTT
>WASR01000228.1 GCA_009712615.1 Methanobacterium sp.
ATTTAATATAAACAAGATCAAGCAGTTCAAAACTAAGATCAGGGGATGGTTTCAATTAATGAAGATGATTCAAATCAAAAAACTAGAAAAGATTATGAGGCCATTATAGAGGAACTGGAGAATGAACTTGCAAAAAAACAGGCCATAATCAAAGATTTAGAAGAGAGGATCCATGATGCCAATGGTAGGGTTATTGATATGGTAGAGAAAAACACTTTACTCGAAACCAGACTCAACGAATACGAACTACAAGACCTTGCAATGAAGTTTGGCAAGTTTGAAGCACTTAAGGATAATAATAAAAAACTCGATCACAGAGTAAAAGTCACAAAAAAACATCTTGACAGTGCACGCGAGTATCTAAAATTCACAGATGTCGTTATTTTGGACATAAAAAATCGCGGGATATTGGATCGTATAATGAGAAAATATCCTGATAGTTACATAAGATATGTAAATGATCTTAACCCCGAATCTGATGAGAATTGAATCTTTGAATCTCATTTTCTAGATTAATCAACAAATTTCTAATCAATTTTGCATTTCTAATGTCATAAATTAGTTTGAAGCATTAAAAAAGGTTTTAATATATTCAGTTAAGATAAAAGAAAAAAAATTGGGGGAAGTTTATTAACCTCCTCCTGCGCCTCCAAGGTTTGCACCTGTTTCAGCGTCAATATCTATTTCTCCAACATTTTCTCCATTGACCATTACTGGTACAATGTAAACCATTTTATTGTCCTGGTTAACTAGTTTTGGTGTGCCTGCTGTTGCGCCTGCTACTTCGATGTATTTTGTCGCTATTTTCTTTGCTTCTTCTGAAGAGATGGTTTTGTTCTCTGTTTTTTGAGTGTTACTGGTGTTAGAAGTTGTGTTTTGTACATTTTGGATTGATGAATTGTTTGTTGTTGATGTTGTATTGTTCATGTTGGTGAATGCTGCGTATCCTATTCCAAATACCGCAACAATAACAACAAGTCCTATTATGACTTTTTTTATCATAGATTATCCTCCTAGAATGGTAGGGATGCGTATATTCCATGTAATGTGAATGTTTTGGTATTCCAGTTTTTCACAACTCCAAATGAGTTTCTGTAACTGGTTGCATCTGCGTAGTACCATTTTCCATTTACATATACTTGTGCCCATACATGACCGTACCATGAACTTGAGAATCTGCATGTACCATGGTTGTAACGAGCAGGTATTCCTGCTGCTCTTTCAAGGGCCACAACTAAATGTGCTGTATCTGCACAGTTTGCGGATCTTGAATTTAATGTGCCTAAAGCACCCTTCTTTGTGTTGTAGTAGAAGGAGTAGCTTACATGGTCACGTACCCAGTTGAAGATCTTAGAAGCCTTTGCATAATCCGAGGTAGATCCCTTGGTTATTTGGGCTGCTAATGCTTTGATCTTCGAGTTGTTTGATTGACAGTTTGCTGTTGCAACCAAATATTTCTGCATGGCAGCTGATACCGGTTTTTTAGATGAAACTGTACTAAAATTGGTTTTATACAAACTTAACTTGTTACCTGACATGTCAGTGATACTGCCTGTGTGTATGTAGATGTTGTAATTACCATCTTTACTCAAGTCCGCCAGGGGGTCTATGGTTAAAATTTTTCCGTTAATTGTAGTTTTTATAGATACACTTTTTTTATTATTTTTTAATTCAATCCAGCCATTTCCAAACTTAATTGCTTCACTGAAATAAATTTTAATGGTTTTTTTGGTGTCAACTTTCACTGCATTTTTCGTAGGGTCGGTTTTTACAACCTTCGGTTTAGTTACGTCTTTGCTTGTTGAAACTGACTTGGATTTTGAAGTTGTGCTCGTGCTACTTGCCACACTAACTTGATTATTCACATTTGAACTCACACTAGTATTTATGCTGCTAGTTCCATTGGTTGTGGCAGCTGATGTTGTGTGAACATTCAAAATTAGTGCAAAAGCCAATAGCAACATGATTGAGCATATTGATTTTCGCTTAATCTAATCGCCTCCGTGTTCAAAATCATCAGAAAAAGATTTTTTCAATGAGAAATTGAACTTAACTCTAAAGACTTCAACTTACTATATAAACCCTTTGGTTCAAAATAAAAAAAAAGACAATATTAGGGACTTTTATTCAATTTAAGACTTGATTAGAGCTTTTTTAATGGTCAGTGTATGGAGGGCTTGTCTTGATTCTTATTATTCTGAATTCAGCTTTATTCTATGTTCTTTCAGAAAAATAAGATGTATTTATACCCTTTTATCTTATGATACCTCTGGAGTTGTAGTGTCTACAAGTAGCTTAACATATCATGAATCATTAGCAACCATTTCTCTCCTCATATAAAGAATATATGCTCTATATG
>WASR01000186.1 GCA_009712615.1 Methanobacterium sp.
CTCACCCAAGATAAATTCTTCATCATCCTCTGAGATTATTTTCCATTCCTTTCTGCATGGCTGAAGACATTCTCCACAGTTGGCACTCTTGTTGTAAAGATAAGAGCTTAAAAAACACCTTCCTGAAACTGCCACACACATGGCCCCATGTACAAAGACTTCCAGTTCCATGGGCGAATTTACTGCTATTTCTTGGATGGTTTTGAGGGGTAGTTCCCTCGACAGGATGATCCTGTTCACTCCAAGTTCATCCAGGATTTTTAATGACTCACTGTTACTGATGTTTGCCTGTACACTCAAGTGAACTTCCATTTCAGAGTCCCTGGCTATTTTAACTGCCCCAAGATCTGACACTATCACTGCATCTGCACCAGAATCCTTTATCATAGGCATGTTAACCTTGAGTTTCTCTATTTCTCCCTCAGTTAGGGACGTGTTAATGCAGACGTAGAGTTTAACTCCATTTTGATGGCAGAATGCCACAGCTTCTGAAATTTCTTCCAGTGAAAAGTTGGCAATGTTGGCCCTCATGTTGTAACCATCCAGACCCACATATACAGAGTTTGCTCCATTTTTAATTGCAGAGCTAAGTGATATCATGTCCTTTGCAGGGGAGAGAAGTTCTACTATTTTTACCACCTAAAAAAAGAAATAATGTAGATTTAAAAAAAAATTTAGTTTTGAATATTAACAGCGTTTTGCTTCGTATTCTTCGATATCTGCAGGTAGTTCTGTTGGGTATTCACCTGTAAGACAGCCCACACACAGGTTGCCATCTTCAATACCTATACATTCTATGAGTGATTCCAGGCTCAGATAACCGAGTGAATCCACACCCAGTGTTTTCCGGATATCTTCAACATCTTTGTCCGACGCTATGAGTTCTTTCTTGGTTGCCATTGCTATACCGTAGTAGCATGGTGAAATGATTGGTGGACATCCCACTCTGAGGTGTATTTCCTTTGCTCCGGCTTCTCTTAATACTTTTACAAGAGACTTGGAGGTTGTTCCCCTTACAATACTGTCGTCTACGAGTACTATGCTTTTACCTTCAAGTTCAGATCTGATTGGGTTCATCTTGAGTCTAACAGATGTTTCCCTTTCTTCCTGAGTAGGCATGATGAATGTTCTGCCCACGTATCTGTTTTTAAGGAGTCCTTCACCGTAACCAAGTCCGGATTCTCTTGAAAATCCGATTGCTGCCGTAATTGCAGAGTCTGGAACAGGCATTACAACATCTGCGTCTGCTGGAAATTCCTTTGAAAGTGCCTTTCCAATGTTTAGTCTCACCTTGTAAACAGAACTTCCGTCAAGAACACTGTCAGGACGGGCAAAATAAACATATTCAAACATACAATGAGCTCTTCGAGGTTTTTCTGTCTCGGAAAGCTTGTAACTTTCAATTTCATCCCCAATATGAATGATTTCACCAGGTTCCACATCCCTAAGATGTTTTGCCCCTAAAACGTCGAAGGCAACGGTTTCTGATGCTACCATTGTTAAATCTCCCAGTTCACCCATAGAAAGGGGTTTAATACCGTTTGGATCCCTAACAACATATAACTCTTCGTTGAACAGTATTACAAGTGAGTAGGAACCATTAAGCATTTTTGTAACATTTCTTATTGATTCCACAACATTTGAAGTTTTTAAGATTTCTCTGGTAAGGAGATGACATAAAACTTCAGAATCTGTTGTGGATTCAAATTCGTATCCCAACAGTTCCAGTTCACATCTTAACTCTGGAGAGTTTATGATGTCTCCATTATGGGCAACAGCAACTGTTCCTAGATCAAAATTACTGAACATTGGTTGTGAATTTTCTATTTTTGATTTACCCGTAGTTGAATATCTTACGTGTCCAATGCCCACATTACCATCGATTCCTTCAACATTACCGTTGTTAAAAACGTCGCATACAAGGCCCATACCACGATAGGTTGAAAGTTTGTCTCCGTTATGTGCCGATATACCCGCTGATTCTTGTCCTCTGTGTTGTAGAGAATACAATCCATAATATATCTGGCGTGAAACATGGACAGACTTATCTCGAGAATATGCACCTACAATTCCACATTTATCCCTCAATTGAAAATCTCCCTGATATTATAAGATAATTACCGATCAATAATCTCAATAGATCATAATAACTGTAGAGTACAATCAGAGTTAAATTTTGGTTAACTACTTTTTTTCATTCCTTCAACAGGTTTGGGTTAAATTTTTCATCTGTAAATTCTTCCTTAAGATCTTCTATTTTTGAATCGTAAAAAATTAAAACCGCCCTTATGATGTTTAACCATTCCTTGGCAGCTTCTTTAGAAGTTGCTGCAATGTAACCTTGCCCTAC
>WASR01000264.1 GCA_009712615.1 Methanobacterium sp.
GTAAAATTAAATTTACCAGCTTGCTGTGG
This sequence comes from Methanobacterium sp., assembly GCA_009712615.1. GTDB lineage: Archaea > Methanobacteriota > Methanobacteria > Methanobacteriales > Methanobacteriaceae > Methanobacterium_B. The sequence goes on from WASR01000264.1 coordinate 30, forward strand.
GCGGGTAACGGTAATTAAATCAATGGTAAAAAACCCTTAAAATGACGACGACGATGGTTTAGCCGAAAAGGTACGGCTGCGCCAAGGACTAAAGACGACCTATTGCAGTGTTACTGTACAAGCCGGCAAAAGCAAGCGCTTCCGGACCTCGAACCGACAAGCAGGATGCTGGGGAACGGACAAGACGTCGCGAGCAATCAGCCGCGATGCCTCCCCGTCAGGCTGGAAAGATCGATATCTCCGGACATCGTCGCCTGGCGAACGGCCTGTCTTTGCGATCGGGCAGCCAAACTGAGCTGCGCCAACTGGCCGAGAGTCGCCAGATGATGCATCGACAACAACTGGCTGTACGCGAGAAGCAACCCGCCGTTCTTGCGCAATGCGACGAACTGCTCATCGGACAAATTGTTCAAGGCCTGCTCATCGATTCTGAACAGACCTTCGATCTTGCGATTTCCGGCATCGCTTTGAACGACAACATCCCACGGAACGATCAAGCCTCGCTCCTGCAGCAGCGCGCAGACAGAGGCCGTCTGATCCATATTGGATGATTGTCTCGACAGACCTTCCGCGGCGGCATGAGTCTCGGCCGTCATGCGGCCTTCGTCATCGAAAAAGGGTTCACCGGCTCCGGTCCGCCGTTCGGAAACCATCGCGGCATCGATACACAGCAACCTCTGCCCGTCGTCACCATTGCCGATCCGGAAAGGGTAACCCCGGACCACGGCGGGAATGTACCCGGCCATCCAACGGCCATCCGGCGCCACATACAAATTGTGATCGGCCGACAATCCCAGAACCGCAACAAGTCCGAAATCGGATCCCTGCGGCGAAAAAGCCAGTGGCATCGCGGCAGCCGCGGCAGCCACTTCAGCGACAAGAACAGGAGCTACCGGCATCTTGGCGGCAAACAGATAATTCGCGGGTTTCGACCAGGACTTGCCGCCACAGATCTCCGGCGCCACCACAACATAATCAACCATGATCCACCAACCCATCGAAGGGCGCTGCCGAGCCGGCCGACCGCCCGCCAGTCACCATTCAAACTAAATAAAAAAGGCGGGGGCCGAAGCCCCCGCCGCCCCCCCCCCACAAAAAAAAAAAAAAAACACGGGGGGGCCCCCACCCCCCCGCCCCTGCTAACACCGATATTACCCCTTAGCCAAGGGTAATGACACCGGCGGCGGCCGTCAGACCGGTGTAGGACACGCCGGTCAGATGGACGACGGAGTCATACTGGGTCAGCACCGAGTCGCCGCCATGTGCGGACACGATGTACTGGTCGTGGCCCCACTGGAAGTAACCCAGGTACTGGGTCGAGGCCGTGCCCGTGCCGCCGGTCGTCAAAGCGGTGACAACCGCGTTCAGAGCCGCAGCCAAGCTGCCGGCACTGCTCGCAGCAGTGGTCTCATTGACGATGGCTCCGGCATAGGTCGTGTAACCGGTCGTAGCCGCAGCGCCCTGATGCCCGATATCGACCAGGAAGCCGGCCGCGGTGCCCGAAATCGTGGTCGTCGCGGTCAGAGCGGTCCCCGCCTCGGCGCCCGTGCCAAGAACGACCTTGCCCGTGGCACCCGTGCCGAAGGAGAAGGTCTGGTTGATGTTGTTGGCCGTGCCGATATCGCTGGCACCGGTTCCGAAAGTGGCGCTGCCGCCAGCGCCGCCCAACGTGATCGCATCGCCGTTGTGGTTCCCGTCGATCACGATGCCGTTGGTGGCGTTGTTGGTGATGACGTCCTGACCGGAGCCGCCCTTGATGGTCAGGCCGGTGTAGGTCAGGCTCTGGCTGTTCACTGTGTCCGTGCCGCCCGCAGTGATGGTCACGCCACCGGTGGTCGCGGAGGCATCGATCAGCGTCAGGCTGGAAGCCGTGGTCGCGGAGATCGAAGCGGCGCTATCGGTGTGAACCGCACCCAGAGTGAAGGCGTTAGAGCCGGTGATGGTCACCGTCGTCAGCAGGTTGTTGGTCTCGACCAGGCTGGTGATAGCGTTGGTCGTGCCGGAGGCCGTGCCGCCCGAGGAAATGCTGACGGTGGCATCGCCCGTCGACGTCAGGGTCGTGATCGTGCTGTGCGCGTCGGCAAAGTTCACCGCGAGGCTGTTGGTCGCGGTTCCGGCGGCGTGGGTCAGGGTCACGGCCGTCGCCGTCACGTTCTGGCTTGCGACGGTCAGGGTCGCGGCCGCCGCGAGGCTGTTGACGGTGGCGCTGTGGCTGCCCGTCTCAGCACTGTTGAAGGCCACACCGCTGCCCGTGGAGTTCGTCAACAGCGACGCGTCGAGGGAGGACGCGAAGTTGCTGATATCCAGAACCTGG
>WASR01000032.1 GCA_009712615.1 Methanobacterium sp.
CGCGGCCGCCGGCGCGTCACCCGGGAAGGGGGGCGGTCTTCCTTGCAGCGGGCGCGGCGATCGGCGTCGGGTTGTTCGCAATTGTCTGTTTTTCGCTTACTTTTCTTCGTGTCGCGACGCTTGCCGAAGCACAGGCGGCACCACCATTATTTTTTCCATTGATCCATTTTTTTGCCGGGGCGATCTGCGAGGAACTGATCTTTCGCGGCGTCATTTTTCGCCTCCTTGAACAGGCATTCGGAACGCTTCCCTCGTTACTGCTCTCGGCCGCGCTTTTCGGGATGGCACACGTCGCAAATCCCGCCGCTTCGGCGATCGGTGCGGTGACCATCGGCGTTGAGTCCGGCGTTCTGCTTGCCCTTGCCCACAGGACGACAGGCACTCTTTGGGCACCCGTCGGTCTTCACTTCGGTTGGAATTTTGCCGAAAGCGTCATTTTTGGAATGTCTGTTTCGGGGCATCCGTCGTCCGGTCTGCTGCGCATGCAAACCTCAGGTCCTGAAGTCCTCCCCGGCGGCAGTGCGGGCCGGAGGCTTGGGTTGTGGCGGTGGGGCTGTGTCTCTCGATGGCCTTTGTCTTCTTCTGGATTGCAAGGCGCCGTGACAGGTGGGTCGGGGTGCGTCTGAGATGGAGGGTCGGCTGACGCGGTTCCATTCGGCGCGACTGTCCGTCCGGTGTCGGAGTGACGTTGATCGGCCCGGATTGGTATCGGTCCCGCATACAAGAAAATGATTCCCTCTAATCAGGGAAGCATCATGAAAATTTGTTCGGCGACATTTTTGATATTTGTTGTCGCAATTATTTTTGGTTTGGCGCCGGAAATCGCATCCGCGTCGTCCTCAAAACATAACATTCAGAATGTGTCCCCTTTCGGCATCGAAAATGGAGCAAATCAGATTCCTGATTTCTACAATACGCTCTCCTTTGAATTTGATATTTAGAATATAATTTATGCAGTTAATAATATTATTTTTTCGATTATGTATCGTTGATTGCATGGAGGAATCGCAAATGAAGATAAAAATTTCAATAATAAAATTAATGAATATTTATATATTTTGCAGTTTATTTATAATTTTTCCCTGCTGTAAGCCTGTTTTTGCAGATAATTTGCATATATATGATACTCAAGACAATTGGCGCGTTGTGGATACTAGTAAAATCGTCACAGGCAAATTTTTTGGCGAAAATGTACTATATGGCGCGGCAGTTGTCAGTAACGGCCAAAACAAAAATCGTGCGATAGTCGTATTTTCATTGAATAAATCATCAAAAAATTTTACAATAATGGAATTTAATGAAAAATTAAAACAGAGTGACATCATTATATCTATTGTTCATCCTGGAAAATATGACACTTCATGTAAAAACTGGAAAAATTGCCCGCAAATAATATTGAAAAATGATGCAATTGGAGTATGTTATGGAGAAGAAAGCTGCGAAATAGTTTACTATGAAGATAATGCGTTTAAGGAAGTTTTTTTGACTGACTAATACCAGCCTGCGCTGATCGGAACTGATCAGCGCAGGACTCAGGCGCCGGGTGGATTTCTCCGAAACGCTTGGGCCATCGCTCGCATCGGCTCGCGGGCTTGGCGGGCTGATTGATCGGAAGGCGCAGGGACCGATCCCGAAGTTGACTGCAGGACAACGGATGGCGTTGGCGGGAAAGGTGGATTACGGCCCCCTTCCGGCGGTGGCCGGTGTCGTACGCTGGCGCTTGAAAGATCTTGCCCAGTGGATTTTCGAAGAGTTCCGCATCTCCCTGGACGAGACGACGGTCTCTCGCGAATTGAAGGCGATGGGTTTTCGGAACCTATTGGTCAGAATCCAACAGACGAGTCCCTGAATCAGGAGTGGGGCGGGCGTCCCGCCCTCGACCTTCGCCTGGAACAAACTCGTAGACCAGCCCTGGACTATCATGTCCATCGGGCGGCGCCGGCGGGTACATGGGATCTAAGCAATGCAGGTTGGTATAATGGAAAAAGAAAAAATATTGAATCGCCGATGCTGCCCCGTCGCACTCGCGGTGCCGTAACGGATCGGGCGCTATGGGACGATTTGGGGAGCGGCCCGCCCCCGGTTCGTGATGACCTGCCGGGCCCCGATCGCGAAGCAAAGCCCCATAAACGCCCAGATCGCGGCCGCGACCCAGTCGAAAGCCCGTGCAGGGGCCATCCATCCCGGGGGCTGAATCAGCAGGGGCACGATCAGAAGGCCGCGCAGGAACCCCAGCGCGGCCAATGTCACCAGCGCGCTTTTGAGAAGAGGCAGGCGCGGAATGACGCCGGCGGCGGAAAAGGCGAACAGTCCCGCCGCCGGCATAAGGGCGGCGATCACC
>WASR01000204.1 GCA_009712615.1 Methanobacterium sp.
CCGGCTCGGACGCTCCGCCTTCGACAGATTGACGGTGCGCTCTCGCTCCGCCTTGGCCTGAATTTCCTGGGCCCATTCGAACCCTTGCGCGCGCAATTCCTTCGCCTCGCGCTGCCGTTCCGATTTCATCCGGTCATAGATGGCCTGACTGGTCTCGAACGGAAGATCCGCCCGGTGCAACCCGACCTCGACCACCTCGATGCCAAGCGGCCTGGCCTTGAAGGCAACCTCCTTACGGATATTCCCGACGATGCGCGCCCGGTCCTCCGACAGCAGGGAATGCAGCATGACCTGCCCCAATTCGCGGCGCAGCGACGAACTGACCATTTGCGTCAACTGCGCCCGCGCCTGCTCGACTGTCCTCACCGACTGGTAGAAGCGCAACGGATCGGCGATCCGGAAGCGGGTATAGGTATCGACCTCGATCCGTTTCTGGTCGCCGAGGATAATCTGCTCCGAAGGCGGATTGAGCGGCAAAAGCCTTGTATCGTAGTAGATCACCGTATCGATCAGCGGAACTTTGACCTTCAGGCCGGGGGTGCCGGCGGTCCCCACGGGCGCACCCAGACGGACAACCAACGCCTGCTGGGTCTCCACAACGGTGTAAAGCGCGGCATTCAGCCCCCACGCTCCGGCAAAAATCGTTCCTGCGATGATCAGTTTGGGCAGGCGTTTCATCGGCTTCCTCCCGCAGACGGGGCGGGCACCGCCGCCGGCTTATCCTTCCCCTCGGCCAGCGGCATATAGGGCAGAACTCCGGACACCCCCTTGCCGGAGGAATCGATAATCACTTTCGACGCCTTCGCAAGAACGGCGTCCATGCTTTCGAGATAGAGCCGCCAGGCCGTGACATCCTTGGACTGCGTATAACTTTGATAGACCGACTGGAAGCTTTTGGCATCACCTTCGGCCAGATTGAGTATCTGGGTCTTGTAGGCTTCGGCCTCCTGCGTGATCCGCCCCGCCTCACCCCGCGCGCGGGGAATGATGTCGTTGGCGTAGGCCTCGGCCTCATTGCGGGCGCGTTGCTGGTCCGCCCTGGCGCGCTGCACGTCATTGAAGGCATCGATAACCGCCGACGGCGGATCGATCCGCTGCAACTGCACCTGTGTCACCAGAATTCCCGCCTCCTCGGTGTCGAGAAGATGCTGCAGGGCGTCTTTCACCTGTTCGGCGATCTGCTGACGTTTGTCGGAGAGGGCGGACTGGATCGGATTGCGTCCGATCACCTCGCGAAGGGCACTTTCCGCCGCCACCTTCAGCATGCCTTCGGGATCGTAGGCCTTGAACAGGAATTGTCCCGCATCCTTGACCTGCCAGAGCACCGAACAATCGGCCTCCACCAGGTTCTCGTCCCCCGTCAGCATCTGGTTGCGACTGACCTGGCGGGCACCGTTCTGATCGGCGCCCTCCGCCTTGCCGAGTTGCAACTGGTTGATTTGCGTGACCTTGGGAAAGATCGCCATATCGATGGGATAGGGCAGATGGTAGTGCAGCCCGGGAGAGGTCGTGTCGATCCATTTCCCGAACCGCAGGACCACGCCCTGCTCGTCCGGCTGCACCTTGTAAATGCCGGTCAGCACCCAGCCCAGAACCGCCAGCCCCGCGATCAGCCCCAGGCCCCGGCCGCCGAGGCCCGGGTGCCGCGGCCCCCGCCGGCCACATCCCCTCCCCCCGCCCACGCGGCCGCCTTGCGATCCCTGTCCACGATCCGGCTTTCCACCAGAACGAAAACCACCCCGATGAACGGTAAGACCACTCCCAGCGCCGGAGCCTGGACCGAGACCCAGTCGCTGATCATCGGGTCGCCGACCGCGATATCGCCCGCAACCCATCCCAGGAGCGCGGCCCCGGCCGGAATGAGAAGAGGGTAACGCTTCAGCAGCGCGGCAACGATCAGGCTGCCGAACATCAGCAAGGGGACACTCAGCATCAGTCCGATCAGAAGGACCCAGAAGCTGCCGTTCGCCACAGCCGCCAGCGCCACCACATTGTCGAGGCTCATGACCAGATCGGCGATGATGACGACGAACACAGCCGACCACAGATCCAGTTTCTGACGATCGGTGTTGTCGCGCCCCTCGCCGACCTTGTCCTTGTGGTCGTCCTCGGCCATCAATTTGATGGCGATCACCACCAGTGCGACCGCCCCTACCAGCTTCAGGCAGGGCACGTCCATCAGATAGGCCACGACCGTGGTCAGATAAACGCGCAGCAGAATCGCTCCTGACATGCCGATCACGATGGCTTTCCGCATCTGCCCGGGCGGCAGGGACCGGCAGGCCAGCGCGATCACCACCGCATTGTCGCCGCTTCACAGAAGAGCGACGCAG
>WASR01000285.1 GCA_009712615.1 Methanobacterium sp.
GGGTGTTGGATCGAATCGCCCGCATCGCCCTCCGGCTCCGCTGAAACGAGGCCCGAAACCTCGTATCGATGATACGCCAGCGGCTGCCCGGCCATGCCTATTAAGTAAACTGTCCCCGTAATTCCCGTAATTCGAGGCCGGGCTCGCAGGTTCTATCCATCGATCCAGGAGAAAACCGTGACGACGAAGCACACCATCGATCGCGTGCCGAAGGGGAGCACGGAATTAGCCCTCGTGGCCTCACGCATGCGCGACACCCTGATCGAGGTCCTCGGGGAGGAGGCTGGCGCGAACATGTACTCACTGGACTGGCTCCTTGACCGCGCAAGCTCGCACGTCGATGGCCGGCTGCGCGGTGCCATCTACGTGGTTCGCCGCGACAGCGAGCCGGGCAATGTGGGGCACATCGTGGTTCGCAAGGAGGCGGACGACCAGGGCAACTTCGGCTTGGTGTCGACCATCTACGTGCTTCCGGAATTGCGTCATACCGGCATCGCCACCACGCTACTGGAGGTGGCTCACGGCTGGTTCCGCGAACAGGGGCTGACGCGAACGGCCACCGACACCTCCGAGACGAACAGGCCGCTCATCGGCCTGTTCGAACGCCACGGCTACGTGACCGTGTTCCACAGCCCCGAGAAGCGGATGGTGAGGCTGAACCGTGATGCCACCTCCGCTGTCTGACTCGTTTCCCTCCATGCGACCAGGAATTCCGATGCAGCAGCATCTTGATCTTCACCTCATGGCAATGCCGCTTGCCTATACCCCGAAGGTGCTGACCGAGACGCCGGGAATTACGGCGACGAATTACGGTGAGAGGGCCGGGAGACCGGCAAGGAGTAGTGAGTGAAAGTCTCGTGCAGTGAAGGAGTAGCGATCCACACTGGCCCCGAGTCATGCGCATTTGTCCGTGAAGGCAAAGGCGAAGCGTTGACAGGGGAGAGCATATGAAACAAGGTCGGAAACCTCGCGCCGAAGATACTCCAGCGGCTACCCTGCCATGCCTATTAAGTAAACTGTCACCCTAATTCCCGGTGGTGACGATCGACGTCAGCGGCGGCAATGTCCGGCGGTGGAGCCACGCGGACGCCCGCGGGTCCGTGGTGATGGTGACGGGCGCCACCGGGGCGGTCACCGACAAATACGCCTATGACCCGCTATGGCGACAGCGGGGTGATGGCGGGGGCGGCCGTCCGGTTCGCCGGCCCCCGCCTGGACGCGGCCACGGGCCTTTATTACAACCGGGCGCGGATGTACTCGCCAGCCCTCGGCCGCTTCCTGCAACCCGACCCGATCGGCTATGCTGGCGGCGCCAATCTCTACGCCTATGTCGGGAATGACCCGGTCAATGCCTCCGATCCGAGCGGGCTGTACGCCAACCAGGTGGCCAGTGGCGCCTATGACCTCATGAAAGGGCAGATCGCCGTCCTGCCTCAAATGGGCCGCGACATTGGCAATCTGCTTACCAACCCCAGCCAGATCCCGAACGCGGTTGGGAGCGCCGCGCCGGGAATCGCTCCTGTCGCCGGAGAACTCCCAGCAGTCGTCACTCAGGCAGTTGGGTACATTCGCACCTTCAACGCAGCGTCTACATCAAATCCGTATGGGATCCCTGATAACTACGTTTCGGTGCCGACTGACAAGGGTGGGGGTACGAAGTACGTTGACCCGAATAACCCGCACAACTATGTCCGCGATATGCCAGGAAATCCGAATAGTCCAAATCCAGCTCAGCAAAATCTCTATGTTGTTGATATGCGATCTGGAACTGCACGTGATTTGAATGGGAACTCTGTTAGTCCGAAAACGCCCGACGCCCATATACCGGCGAATCAGTATTGGTATGTGCCATGATAGACATCTCAAATAACAATGATGATTGGGTAAGTTTTATCATCGGTATTGTAGAGGAGTTTGCATCCGCGGAATTTCAGTTGCGCGTTTGGGTGGATGGACGCGGGCCTGAGGTGTCCTCTTTTGAGGAGGCCGTCTGTCAGTTCTTCGATTCCAACGTGGATTCGTTATTGGACGAACAGTGGAGGCAGATTGGGCTGTCGACAGACCAGCACGACTCCCTGAAGAAATTCCGGGATGCCTTACGAAAATTCTCAGATACGACACCACCCATTTCTAAGCCACGGGACATCATCAGCCATCCAATGTGGCCGGAAATTCGGGCCCTTGCCTCAAATACACTGATGTCGTTCAGAAGGCGAAGCGATCCGGAATGATTTTTTATGGTCGTTTCCGGTTCAGTCCCCGTCCGCCGCGCAGTTGCCTTCCACTGCGCGACGGACCGGGTGATCGTCAGGTCTCGTACCCTCCCGTC
>WASR01000231.1 GCA_009712615.1 Methanobacterium sp.
GTATTAAAGGAGGGTTTTAGATGGGATATGAAACATTTCTACCCTCAATTCCAGTAATTATCGGTTATTTAGCGACATATACGTGTTATAAAAAGAATTTAATTAAAAAAAGAGTACATATCAATATTTGGAACCTGGCAATCCTGTTAACCTTCCTAATTTCAGGTTTAGGAGGGTTTTTCCTCGTGATCTTGATGGATTTAGGATTTAACTCTCCAGTGAAGGGCCAGTTACTTTACTGGCATGTTGAATTTGGCATCACCATGATATTAGTAGGGCTGTTCCACATCCACACCTACTGGAATTCCACAAAGAAAATGTTAAATTTAAATGTGGGAGGTTAAAAAGTTGAAAAAACAGCTATACAATATCTTAAGGAATAAAAAAGTGGTAAACGCCGCTTTAACAATTCCAGCAATTGCGGTAGGTACCATGTCAGGTTCTTGTGCTGCAGGCTGTCCATATGGATTGGTTAACGATCCACATCCCGGTCAGTGCCCACGTTACACAGATCTAAATGGAGATGGAATATGTGATCTTTCGCAGACTGGAACCTTGACATCCACAGATCCCTCAACAACAGACAGCAATACATCAGCAAGTAACAATTCTAACGATACAAATGCCAGTGCTAACATTGACCACAACAACGGAAGTGATGGTTCTGCAGTCTCAGGCGATGATTTCCATGTGATACCCTTAAGTTTGATCATCATAGGAATTTACCTGTTCACACTTTTCCTAATGTCCAGAGGAATAATAAGCCAGAAAAAGTATCGGCGCTTATGGAACCTGGTTTTAACTGCAGGTTTTGTTGGTACAGGTTTCACTGGAGCATTGCTTTTGCTTCTGATTAACTTGGGGATAAAAACCGCCTTAAATCCTAGTATTGATTATTGGCATGTTGAAATATCCATTTTAATGGTTATTGCTGTTTTGATCCACATGCATATCTACAGAAAACCCTTGAAAAGAATGTTTAAAATATTTGGATCTTTACAAAAACCTGAAAAAATTAAAACATCTAAATAGGAACAATCACCAATATAATCATACAAAAACGATAAGTATATCCCATTTCATAATAAAAACTTATTTTTGAAATGGTTTAATAACCCATTGACTATTTGGTGATGCCTATGAAAAAAATACTTTGGTGGCTTATAGCTGGTACTAAGGGAGGAATAAATCGAGCAAGGATTTTAAGCCTTCTAAATGAAAGGCCTTACAATGCCCATCAGCTGGCCGAAAAATTAGATCTAGATTACAAAACTGTAAGGCATCATATAAAAGTCTTGGAAGATAACAACGTAATAACTACATCTGGAGAAAAATATGGAACCATGTACTTCCTTTCATCAGCAATGGAAGAAAATTACGAACTTTTCCAGAGTATTTGGCATGAAACTGAAGAAAAATAATAGGTGATTATATATGGACATTGATAAACCTCCAGGAAATGGCACTATGAATGAGAGTGGATCAGGAAGACCCCCTCTTGATGATCCAAGCTTAGCAATATTTGCAGCCGTAGTCTGTGCAGCGAACATAGGACTTCTGTTAATTTTGCTATTCACTTACGTGACAAGTTACAGAAAGCTTAAATCCCAATTCACATTGGGCCTCATCATATTTGCAACACTACTCATAGTCCAAAACATCCTGTTCATGTTCTTCTTACTAGCTAGAGAAGGATTCCACGGTGCAGGAATGGGATTCCCAGTTCTGAGTTTGAGCATAATAGAGTTTGGTGCATTATTGGTTCTTCTTAAAACTACATGGATATGAATACTGATACCAAAATAAAAAAAAAAGTGAGATATTAGCTGAAAAATTCAGGTAGAATATTTTATTGAAATATTAATTTTTACTGAACCCTTTTACCTGATACAGCATTTATATAAATGAAATCCACATGCTCCTCTGTACCCACGGTGTTCACAGGAATCTTCCAAACCTTAACACCATTGAAAGTAGTTAAAGTTGGTTCACCCAATGTAACTCCCATTGCAGTGTACTGTTGAGCTATCTCCTTAGCCTTTGATGCACTGATATAATTGCTTGTGTTGTTCTGAGTACTGTTATTTACAACCACGTTGTTACTGTTGTTGGTTGAGTTGTTGGTCATGTTTGTGTTGGATGTACAACCACTAACAGCAACTAAAGCAGCAATCAAAAAAACCACAACAACCAAATTTTTCAAGTTAAATCCCATTTGATTCCCCCTTTTTACCCATTATCTCTACTCAATTTTTTTAAAACCCTACACCATGTAAGATTCCAAGTTTAAATAACTGAAATCAACTCATGATACTATTTTTC
>WASR01000075.1 GCA_009712615.1 Methanobacterium sp.
AAATAAATTATTATCAAGGGTATAAATTGGTCATATTTATTTATCAATTGGGGGAATTAATTTGAAAAAACAGTACATATTTTTCGCAGCGTTAATTTTTGTTTTTCTTGTAGTTGGAACAGTTTCAACTGTCAGTGCTTCTGACACTGTCCAACCAAAGGTTAAAAGTATCAATCCTACAAACAACTCAGTTAATGTGCCAACATATCATAATCTGACCATAAAATTCACAGAAAATGTTAAAGCAGGAAATAACTATGTAACACTTAAAAACAGCAGGGGAATAGCAGTTCCATTTACAAAAAAAATAAGTGGAAATACCCTGACAATTAAACCAAATTCAAACCTTTCTAGGGGAGTTAAATATGTACTGTTCCTACATACTGGCAGTCTTAAAGACCTTTCAGGCAACAACCTCGTCCTTTTTAAATCATGCTTCACTACAGACAACACAGGACCTAAAATAAAATCAATTGATCCTATCATAAATGCTTACAATGTAAATATAAACAAAACAATCTGCTTAAAATTTACAGAAGCAATTAAATCAGGAAATAACCTGATAGACTTAACAAAAACAAATGGTTCACACGTGCTGTTCACTAAAAAAATTACAGGTAATGCTTTATTTATAATACCCCAATCTCTATCAAGCGGTACTAAATATTATCTCACACTGCACACAAACAGCTTAAAGGATCTATCTGGAAACGGAGTATCCTACTACAGCTCATATTTTGTAACATCTTCAGGATTAAACACCAACCATCCATTAAATACAGTAAAAATTACATTTATCCATCATTCAAGCGGTGGCAACTGGTTATCAAATGGAAATGGAAATTTAGGGGCAGCACTCAACCGCAACAACTACTATGTTACAGAAACAGACTACGGATGGAGTGCCGAAGATGGTGATAATTTAGGTGACCGTACAGATACAGTGAACTGGCCAGAATGGTTTAATGATCGAAAGATGCCATATGTATATAGAAACAATTACCACTCGGCCTACACCAATACCATAGCTAATCCTGGTGGGGAAAATGAAATAATCATGTTTAAATCCTGTTTTCCAAACAGCGAAGTAGGATCTAGTATTGATGATGAGAAAGCCATCTACAACAGCTTAAAAACGTATTTTGCAGCTCATCCAAACAAATTATTCGTACTCATAACCCCTCCTGGAGAAACACAGGTGAGTAGTTACAAATTAACAAAAGATCTGTGCAACTGGTTAGTTGATAAAAATGGATGGTTGAATGGTTACACAGGTAAAAATGTGTTGGTGTATGATTTTTATGGCGTGCTATCAGAAACTAACTCCCATCACAGATACTACAACGGAGTAATTCAACATGTCTATGCATCTGACTACGATGGATTGTCTCCATACCATGATGGAGATGACCACCCCAATGCAATAGGCAATCAAAAAGCTACCAACGAATTTATAACACTATTAAACATAGCCTACAACCGTTGGAAAAATAATTAATTATTTTTTTTTAGAGGAGATTTACATAAGATTTTTTAATCGTATTTTGGTTAACAAATCCCATGACAGTACATGGTGCACTGTCAATTCCTTTGATCTGCCATGGAACAACCATAACTTCTTTTAATTTAATTTTGGTATCGATTCCAAGATTCATATCTTCGATGAATAGAAGTGGTTCTCCATAGTTTGGGTTGGTTTCAAAGCCCGTTATATGAGTTTGTTTGGCGTTTTCAGCATCTTGATATCTGGACATGGATATGGTGTCTATTCCAAGGCAGCGGATTTCTGGATGTTTTTTTCTGATCCAGGCAACTGTTTCAACGGCTATTCCTGGACTTTTGGTCAGATATTTTTGGAGATCTGTTTCTCTGTAGATTCCAAATCCTGTTTTAAATAGCAGACATTCACATTTATCAAGGTTTGCATCGTGGATATCATTGATCTCTATGAGTTCGTATGGTTTTTTGGGACAGTCGAGTACAATGGGATTTTTAAATCTCAATTCCTCTGGACTGTAATCTGCTATGGATTTATCAGTGTCTATGAAATGTTTTGGAGCATCAATATGGGTTCCGCTGTGATTTCCAACGGTAATTTCGTAGGTGTTGTAATCATCTCCATTTTTTATTTGGGTTAAGGGTTCTAGAGATGGTTCTGTGGTACCAATGTAATGTGGAGAATTATTTTCTATTGGGTAAGATAAAATGACAGTTTTCATTCATTATCACCTTGATTAAATTTCTGTTTACAGATGTAAATAAGTTACAATTCCAAGATCGAACCAAACCAATAAATATAACAATTGTTATATAT
>WASR01000219.1 GCA_009712615.1 Methanobacterium sp.
GAAAATGGTTAAATGTTTAAACGAACTTCATAAGTTACATGATTTCTAGTGACGTCACAGGATTAATACTTGTTTACAGTTACGTTGCTTTGATATTGATAATGTCTGAAAAAGTATTGGGAAAATACACGACCTTCAGCAGAAAATTCCTACATATCATGGTGGGAAATGTCATTTTCATACTTCCATTTTTCACCAGTCAATTTGTGATAACATTTCTTGCTGCGGCCCCATTTGTTGTTCTAACATTTTTGATCAGCCCATATTCCCCTGTGAAAATTAATGATAAGATTTCTAGCTCGGGTCATGGTATGGGACTGGTATACTATTCAATATCTTGGACCGTACTTGCATTCTTCTTCTATGACCAGCCATGGATCATTGCTGTTGGAATTGCAGCCATGTCATATGGAGATGGATTTGCAGCTTTAATTGGGGAGAGGTATGGTAAACATAAATTTAAGATTTCAAGCGACACCAAAAGCATAGAAGGATCCCTTGGAATGTTTCTTGTACTCATGGCCAGCTTGTTCATTGTACTGTTCTACTTCGATGTCCCCATACCAAACCTATTTGTGATACCGTGTGTGGCCATAACCGCCACGATTTTTGAAGCAATTACCCCTAAAGGATTGGATAATTTGTCTGCATGCTTTGCTGCGGTGGGAGTATATATCTTAACCACAACATTGTAATTTAGAATTAGGAGAATTATTATGCGTTTCATAGTGATTGATGGTTTGGATGGTTCTGGAAAGGACACACAAGCAAAACTTATAGCTGAAAAATATCTTGCAAATGATGAATCTGTTATCATTCGGTCCCATCCCTCGGAAGATAATCCCTATGGAATAATGGCTAAAAAAGCACTGCTAGGCACGGGTAAAATTAATCATATTATGGCATCTGTTTATTATGCACTCGACGTCATCAGATCAGTTCGAATATACAAAGACAGTGCTGATACCGTGATAATGGTACGTTATTTGATGGGTGTTGCTTACTTGCCAATGCCCATTGCTAGTTTGCTTTACAAATTTTTCATCACAGTACTTCCAAGTTCTGAATACATGTTCTTCCTTGATGTTGAACCCGAAGTACTTATGAAAAGGTTGTCAAATCGAAATGAAACTGAAATGTTTGAAAATCAAAAGGATCTCATGAAGGTTCGAAAGAAAGCTCTGAAATTGTCTGAAGGTTGGCATATCATAAAAAATGAGCAATCAATAGAGGATTCCCAAAAAAGAATAGCAGAAATTTTGGATGAACTAGATAAAGAAAATAATATCCAATGAAATTTGGAAGTGATTAAATTTTTTTTAAAGTCTATTCTCCTGAACAAAATCTCAAAAAATATTATGAATTCAAAGATTTTTTGACTTTGGCATCTAAATTATCAGCATAATGAAGTGCAAGAGCTTCCGATGTTTTTGGATTGACTGATGAACCCCATCCTAAACTAACATCACCATGATGACTCAAGATCATGTGCAATATTTTAAGGGCCAGTTCCCTCGGAGTTTCAAGGGAATTTAACTTTTCTTGAACCATTTCGCAGGACAGGTATATGTGGTCCAACATGTTTCCTTCGTGTGAATAGCCTATGATTCCATTGCCGTAGGTGTAGGTTTTCATTTTACCCAGATCATGTAACAGAACACCGGTGCAGAGAAGTTCCCAATCCAGATCTGGGAACAGTTCTGTTGTAGTTTTGCACAGTCTCAAAACTTCAACTGTATGATCCAACAGACCTCCTTCATAATTATGATGATGTACAATTGCTGCAGGAGCCCTTGAAAATTGTTCTACAAAGTCTTCATCCGAAAAAAAGGAGTTCAAAAGATTTTTTAAGTCCTGGTTTTCCATATCATTTATGGTGGAAATTATTAGTTCGAGGGATTCCTTCACATCATTGTCTGAAACTCTTACAAAGTCTTCCTTTTGATAATCTGCTTCATCAAGTTCTATGATGGTGTTTATCACCATATTAAATCTTCCAGATCCACTGGGAAATTCGTTTATTCTGCCTTTTATAAGACAAATGCTTCCCACCTTAATTTTATTGTAATGTTCTTCAACATCCTGAAATATTCTACCATCAAATTGACCTGTTTTATCAGTCAAAGTGACATCAAGATATTGATTCCCACTCGCAGATGTTTTGAGTAACTTGTCTGAAACTGCAAATTTTGTTTTTACAGGTCTGGTTACATTCAAATTTTTTATGAAATCTTTTTCCTCTTTAGGCATTTTAAACTTCCTTCTAAGATTTGGATATTATTGTTTATTTCAAATTATTTATTACTTTTCGAT
>WASR01000330.1 GCA_009712615.1 Methanobacterium sp.
TTGAATTGCCCAATTTACCTCAAGGAAGGTACCCAATTTTGATCTGATTTTGTAAAATAATTCTGAGCCTCAATAAATTTTTAGAGATTAGAAATAGTTGGATTTAAAACCTGTTTTAATGGATTGGAAAAAAATAAAAAATTAAAGAAGTAGGTAAATGAGATTTTGGTGGATGATCCTACTCATCTTTCAATATCAATCTCATATCCACCGCGAGTGCACCTTCACCTTCATCAAATACCATGAGTGGGTTTATCTCAAACTCGCTGATCTCTGGGAAATCTGTGACGAGTTGTGATATTCTGAGTATGGTGTCTGCAATTGATGCAACATCCGCAGGATTTTCTCCACGCGCACCCTCTAATAATTTATAGGACTTAACTCCTTCTATCATATTTTGAGCTTCCCTTTCATTTACTGGTGCTATGGCAAATTTAACATCCTTAAGGATCTCCACATATGTACCGCCCAGTCCAAACATGAGTGTTGGTCCAAATGTTGGATCCTGGATCATCCCAATGATCACTTCCTTACCACCGGATAACATTTTTTGAAGCTGAACACCTTCAAGCACAGCGTCAGGTTCGAGTTTTGGTATGTTTTCCATCATCTCCTCGTAGGCAGCCCTCACATCAGCGGCACTGTAGAGGTTGAGTTTGATTCCACCAACATCTGATTTGTGGGATATCTGTGGAGACATTATCTTCATGACAAGTGGATATCCAATTTCCTCTGCTGCTTCAACAGTTTCTTCCACTGTTTTTGTTATGGCTGTTCCAACTGTTGGTATGCCGTAGGCCTTTAAAAGGTCGAAAGATTCTAATCCAAGTGTTTTAACACCTCTATTTCTCGCATCTTCGATTATTGCTTCGACCTTTGCAGTATCCACATCAAATTTAGGTGGTTCAGGATACTCCTGGTTCTTTATTACTGTGTAGTCATAGAGTGCCTTCATACTGGTCACAGCAGTCTTAGGATACAGGTAGTTAGGGACCATTTTGTCTGTTAGAACTTTCTCTGCTTCTTCACACCTGGTTCCACCGAAGAAACTGAAGAGAACAGGTTTAGCACATTTGGTTGCGTGTTTTATTGCAACTTTGGCTGTTCCCTCTGGATCTGTCACTGACTGTGGTGTTACAAGGTAAATAACTCCGTCAACATTTGGATCTTGAAGCACGATGTCAAGTGCAAATCCAAATCTTTCTGGGCTGGCATCTCCCAGCACATCCACTGGATTTTTAACGTTTGCAGTGTCAGGTAATCCTTCCATCAATTTTTGTTTGGTTTCATCAGTCAATGGAGCAAGTTCCAGACCTGCCTTGATGGTTGCATCTGTGGTCATTATACCAGGACCACCGGCGTTTGTGATTATGGCTATTTTATTACCCTTTGGAAGTGGGAAAAGTGCCAGAGTTCTGCTGAAGTCCATCATCTCTTCGAGGGAACTGGCACGAAGAATTCCGCACTGTGAAAATGCTGCATCGTATGCTGAATCCGAACCTGCAATTGTTCCTGTGTGTGAAGACACAGCCTCTGATCCCTTGGCAGTCGTTCCGGACTTTATAACAACCACAGGTTTTTTCTTAGAAGCCTTTCTGCTTGCTTCAATAAATCCTGGACCATCCACAATTCCTTCGAGGTACGCTGTTATCACACCGGTATTTTCGTCTTCCATGAAATTTTCCATGCACTCCTTTTCATTGACTCCTGCTTTGTTACCGAGACTTATGAGTCTGGAAAATCCTATGTTCTTTTTGTCAGCGTAGTCAAGAATTGCTGCAAATATTGCTCCTGACTGTGTCATGAAACCTATTTTTCCCTTGTGTGCAATGTCTGAAGAAAATGATGCATTCATATCGTTGTAGGTATTCATTATACCCAAACAGTTAGGTCCAACCAGGTTTATGTCGAATTCATCGCATATTTCCACAAGTTCCTTCTCGAGCCTTGCTCCTTCTTCACTTGCCTCTTTAAATCCAGCAGATATTACAACCACATTTTTGATTCCTGTTTCTCCACAGTCCCTCACTGCCCTGAGAACTAGTGGAGCAGGTATGACTATAACAGCAAGATCAACGTATCCATAATCTTTAATTGATGTATGGGCTGGTATTCCCATGACTTCTCCACCCTTTGGATTTACTGGTACGATATCTCCATGGTAATAATTCAAAAGTGAGACCATCAAATCATTTCCTATTTTACCCTTGGTTTCAGATGCACCTATAACTGCAACTGATTTAGCATTGAACATGACATTAAGCATTGTACATCACCTACTCATGATTTCTATATAATCCATTAGATTTT
>WASR01000037.1:0-245 GCA_009712615.1 Methanobacterium sp.
AATAAAAAGTTTTTAATTTATTTAAAGGCTTCTTAAAACCTTTTAATACTTGACTAAGATGTACCTACTCTCAAAAACACTATGAATCTAATATTTCTCAGATTCCACAGAACTTACGGCCCCGTTTTTCGAGATACTGTTGATGGTAATCCTCGGCAGGGTAGAATGTTTCTGCAGGAATTATCTCTGTCACAACAGGATTTCTGTACTTGTCAGAAGAATCTAATTTCTCTTTTGATTCTTCT
>WASR01000037.1:279-2301 GCA_009712615.1 Methanobacterium sp.
GCGCTAGGTCTGCGCCCTGGCAGTTGTTTTTGGATGGGTCTTGTTTGTTCCAGAAGGATTCCAAGAGCTTTACGTTGTATAGCTATTCAGGGTCAAATTTGATCTGGACTGCTTCAGCATGGCCTGTAGTGCCTGTGCATACATCACCATAGGTTGGGTTTTTGGTGTGTCCTCCCATGTAGCCCACAGTAGTTTCTAAAACTCCGTCCAATTCCCTGAAGGCAGCTTCAACTCCCCAGAAGCAGCCCGCAGCAAAACTTGCAATTTCATATTTTTCCGGGTTCACCATGATAATAACGTCCAAATAATTTTTTTTAACTTAATTTTCAATTTAAAAAATTCAAATCCTTGTTAATATTATGTGCATGGTGGAAAATAAAAATTTGGTTCTACTCCAATATCCTTAGTGGAGTTAAATCTTAGATTGTTGGGACATTCTAATTTTATCTGGTTTTAATGAGGAGTATGTGTGCTGTTACAGTTATTCCAACCATACTCATGATCAAGATCATGATGTTTTGTTTAATAAGGAACATGGATACTAGGAGGGTTACCCACAGAAACATGATGCTCTTGAGTTTTACATCATTTGGCACGCCCTTTTTTGTTCTGTAATTATCTATGTAACTACCAAAGTACCGGTTGTTTGAAATCCATTTTTCTGCCTTCTCTGAACTCTGTGTGAAGCAAAAAAATGCCGCTAAAACCAGGGGAGTTGTTGGTAAAACAGGAGTGACAATACCAACAGTACCCACCACTAGGAGTGTTACACCCAAGCTGAAGAAAATAATTCGTCTCAAATTCATCTATCATGACCCGTATCTAGTGTTCAAGTACAGAAAAATTTTAAATGCCCACACATTTGATATCTTAATTGGATGTTTTAATTCTTAATTGTTGTCATGTTTTTTTAAAGTTTGAGGTTTGGATATCTATTTTTCATATAAAAAAGAGCCAATGGGTAGGTGATTTTTTGTAACAGGTTGAAATTGTGAAATGAGTTGAGGTATTTCAGAGGATCCCTGGAGTTGTGTATCCTGTTTAGGAGGAATGAGTAGTTGTTGGATCCTAATCTTTCCCATATAAACCTGTTCACCACTCCTGAGTTTAGTTTGGCTTTAAAATATTTTTCAACTGCTTCATAATAATCTCGTGAATCATCACCATTTATAATACATTTTGCAGCCATATATCCAGATTTAACTGCATTTCTTATTCCAAATCCCCATAGTAAATCTTGAAATCCTGCCTTCTCCCCAACCAGTATTTGGTTTTCATTTCTTAGAATTTCACCTGAAAAACTGCCGTAGCCAGCGAATGTATTTGGATCCTCTGTTTTAATGGGGTATCTAATTAAAAATGCGTCCAGGGTTCTATCAAAGTACTTGTTTATATCCTTGAAGTTTTCAAACAGCACAGTTGCCATGCATCCGTAACCATTTGAAATAAGCAGGTATGAATATCCCTTGTAGGCGTAGTGGTTGTTCACCATGCCCACAGCCAGATTTTCATGGTCTGTTTTGAATGTTAATCCCTTGCCAACAGCAAATTTATACCGGGGATCATGGCCAGTTGCTACAATGTCAGCCTCTTCTTCAACCAACGTATCAGAAAACTTTATTTTCACGTCACTTTCTAATGCCTGTTCCATCAAACATTGATCCAAACTGTTATTATCAGTTCCACGTTTGATCAGATAAAATGCAGGTTTTTTACAGGTGAAATTCCAGTCTTCAGTGCTGTTGGTTATGGTCAGCTCTTTGAATGGTTCACATTCAAAGTTGCAGTGGATATTCATCGCCTTAAACTCTTTAACCACGTCCTGTTTTTCTGTCCAGTTTTCCAGGCCCTGAAGATTTCTATTAACACCCACTCCAACATCTTTATTTCTTTCATAGACTTCCACGGAAAATCCTTCAACTGCAAGGTTGATGGCTGCTGATAAACCGGCTGGACCAGCACCTAATATTTTCACACTGTCCATACTCTTTATATATGAACTTAAAAAAATAAAAAATACTC
>WASR01000323.1 GCA_009712615.1 Methanobacterium sp.
GTTCTTATTATTTTTTTAAGATCTCGATTATTATAAATCCTGTTATAATTTGTCTTGAGTTCAATCCATGACCTTTTTTATGTACACTGGGGGTATCTCACCTATGCCTACGATTTCAAATTTTTCCTTAGATGTTTCTTCCAATGCAGATAATATGACTTCTAGACTGTGATATAAAACTAAATATGATTCTAAGTTTGTTTTCATGTCTGAAATTTTGCTATTTTCTATTTTTATGACTATGTTACCTTCTTTTCGTTCAATTAGTAACTTGTATGGTGTATCATTATTTATATGATTGATCAAATTTTCAAAATTTTCAAACAAATTCTCATCTTCAAGATTCAGCTCGGAATTTATTTTTTCCAGGAGGTCAGTGTCTATATGATCCTTTAATGGTGAGGTTGTTTCAGTTTTTTTATCTAATGCTTCTTGATCTTTTTCTTCTGCCCAATAAGTCATAGCTTCTGCAACAGCTATGCTGTACCATCCCCTTTCAAATTGGTATTTCTGAGAAGCCTTTTTTCTGAATTTCATATCCAATTCAGAATTAATTGATATTGTAATTCTTTTCAACCAATCACCCAGTGCAAATTTTTTGTTTAAAGTGAATATATTCTTTAAAAAAAATTATCTTATATAACTCTTTTTGTAGTGTGCTTATGTGTACTTACATATAATCCTATGATTTTTAAATTAATTCTTACAACTAATAATACCCTTTATTCAATCATGATTAATGGGCTAATAAACAAAAAGGAGGTGAAAAGATCAAAAAGGAAACAAATTTCATGGAATTATGGACGGTATGTTCTTTGGTATGTTGAGTTCTTCAAGTGCTGCAAACATGACAGGTACTTGGAGTGGTTCTAATGGAGTTTACAATTCCACAGCAGGACCAATTAAAGTAAATTTCACAGAAAAACACAATGGTGCAGCTACAGTCACTGCAACACCCACAGGAACCACCAATACAAATACCGCTTTTTGGAGTAATGCTTCAGCAGCTGGACACAGCTCTTTAGAAGTAACTCTAAGCTGGAACACACTGAACAAGGCTAACAACGGAACCATAACTTTCAACTTCAACAGACCAGTAAACAATCCTATTTTATACATAGACAGAATAGGTGGTAACTTACAAAGTGGAGGCGTAATTACGTCATCATCAGCTCTTCTAACACTTCTAAACTCGGGAATGTATTTAACTAAATTATCAGGACCGTCAAGTTTTGAAGTTAC
This sequence comes from Methanobacterium sp., assembly GCA_009712615.1. Lineage (GTDB taxonomy): Archaea > Methanobacteriota > Methanobacteria > Methanobacteriales > Methanobacteriaceae > Methanobacterium_B. The sequence continues at coordinate 1,243 of WASR01000323.1, forward strand.
AAGCAACACCATCCAGAGAACACCGGGTGTTACTATCAGTTCTACAGGTACTGAAGCATCCATGGATCCTTTGGGAGGAACGTCGGCAGGAACTGTTCAGATAATGGGAACCAACATAACCAGTGTGACTTTTTCATGGTGGGGTGTTGGTGCGGACAGCCAAGCTGATGGATTGGAATTTTTATGGGAATTAGAAGCCCCTGTTGATCTTTCAATTTCCAAATCGGACAGTCCAGACCCAGTTGTGGCTGGTAAAAATTTAACTTATACCATAACAGTACACAACAACGGTCCTTCAAGCATAATATCCAGTGATGTTTTCACTGTGATAGACAACTTACCTGCAGGATTTACTGCAACCAGTTACACACCTAGTGAAGGTACATACAACCCAGTAACAGGTGCGTGGACAGGAGTAACTCTCGCAAATGGAGAAGATGTGACTTTAACCATAATTGGAATTGTTAATTCAACAAAAACAGGAATATTAAACAATACAGCAAGTGTACAGGTACCTTCGGGAATAACTGATCCTAACACTAGTAACAATCAGGCCCCACCAGTTATAACAACTGTTGATGGTTTACCAACTGCTAACAACGACTCTAAAACAACACCTGAAGACACACCAATATCTGGAAATTTACCTGCTTCAGATCCAGATGGACCTGTCACAGTAGTGAATTTCTTAATAAACGGTACGAACTACACTCCCGGTACAGTAAACATACCTGGAGTAGGAAAGATCGTGATTAATTCTGATGGCAGTTACATATTCACTCCAGCAAGTAATTACAATGGACCAGTTCCAACTATAACTTACACTGTTAGTGATAGTTCAGGAAACACAGCGACCGCAACTTTAAATATAAACGTAACACCTGTTAACGATGCCCCAGTAGGCAACGATGACAGTAAAACCATACCTGAGGATACACAGGCTACTGGTAAAGTAACTGGAACAGATGTTGATGGAGATACATTAACATTCTCTAAGGATACCAACCCAAGCCACGGAACTGCCGTAGTAAATGCAGATGGTACGTACACGTACACACC
>WASR01000160.1 GCA_009712615.1 Methanobacterium sp.
TTTTCTTTACATATAATTTTTTAGTAATAATATGTATGAGGATAGCTATTTTTTTTAAAAAAAGGAAATTTTAATGGTTTAATTTATCAATGCAGCGAGTTCAGCAACCCTTTTACCAAGATTTTTGGATGTTGCTATACCAACTTCATCCTGCTCTGTACTGCCCTTGGGTCCACCTACTCCAGTTCCACCATAATGAGCCATCGGTGCACCATCTCCCACTATTATTGCGTCGTGTATTAACAGAAAATCATGGATCGTTGCTATGGTGCTTTCCTGACCACCATTTCTTGAAGCTCCAACTGCTAGAGCACCACATACTTTGTTTTTAAGCCTGAATGATCCTCTTAATGGTCTGGATCTGTCTATGAACATTTTAAGCTGGGATGTGACACTTCCAAAGTATACAGGACTGCCAATAACCATCCCATCCGCATCCCTAATTTTTTCCATAATTTCTCCCATATCATCGTATATGGCACATTCCCCAGTAGCTTTACAGATATCACATGCTACACATGGCTCTAAACTAGCAGATCCTAAATTTATTATTTCAGTTTCTGCACCAACTTCTTCAGCTGATTTTAATGCTGTTTCTACTAGAAATGCTGTGTTTCCATCTGTTCTAGGACTGCCTATTATTCCAATTATCTTGACCAAATTTAATACCTCCAATTTGAATTCTTTTAGTTTATAAATGTAAGTTTGAATTTATAGATTTTTAGCAATTTAAAATTTGTAGTCATCAAACTAATATATTATATCCATTCTAGACCGGGATCTGGTAAGAATTTGTGGTGTTACCAATTAATTTAAAGCCAATAATGAACAATGAATATTCAAAGAATCCATGTACAAATTAGTTTATTAAGATTCACCCAAATATAGGTAAAACAAACTTATTTTTAAGTTCTAAATCTGTATAATAATAAATTAAGGATATGGATGGTTTTAATCAACTTTTTTACAAAATGGATAAATTTTTGAGATTGTGGAATTGAAATGACAAATAAAGAACCTTACGAACCCAAAGTAATACAGTCAACTGTTCTTGAAATCGTTGAAAATTGTTTTATCAGTGAAAACAAAGGAAATTTAGATGCCAGAGCAGAAGCGATGGAGGATCTTGAATCATTTCTTGTTGAAACCAACGAAGGATCCTACACCATCAAGTGTCAGGATTCTGAGGAAACCATGCACACCTACCATGGAGGTATCAACGAATCCATAGAAAAATATGTCAAACCAGCCCATCTAAATGAGAAAAAGGAGATTAGCATATTAGATATGTGCAGTGGTCTTGGATACACTGCAGCCACATGTATTGAACAGTTGAACCAACCACTGGAAGAAGGTGGTTCACCAATGTTAAACATTGAAATGGTTGAAATATCTGCATTGACCCTTGCAACCGGACTAATTTTACCAAGTCCAATAAAATCCCACATGATCATAAAAAGAGCCATTGAAGATAAGCTTTACATGGAGGGATTTTTAAAAAACAGATCAGTTAAACAGGAAATTCCTGAAAATATCAACATCAACATCAACATAACCGATGCAAGGAACCTTGTTAAAAATAATCCGCATGGAAATGGAACATCAAAAAATTTTGTTAACGAACATGCCCATAAATTTGATGCAATTTTTCTCATAGCATTTTCACCCTCTGAATCACCGGAACTTTATTCACTGGAATTTTTATCGGGACTAAAACCATTATTAAAGCCTGATGGGATGATATCAAGCTACTCAAAATCTTATACAATGAGATATTCACTTGTAAAAGCAGGTTTCCACATCGGTGAAGGCCCAGAATTTGGTAGGAGTGGTGGCACCATGGCATCTTCATCACCTGAAATGATTGAAAAACCAATTTCGATGGATGATGAGAGAATAGTTGCACTCACCGATGCTGGTGTACCCCTGAGGGATTTGACACTTGGAGATTCTAGCTCGGAAATTCTCCTGAGAAGACACGATGAGAGAGAAGCTGTGAGGGGAAAATTGAAATTCCCGTCAACGGTCCGATGTCCTGTATTTTTAGGGCAGGACCTTGAAGAAAGTCGGATGAAAAGAAGAATAATGAAGGGGCTTAAAACCATGGGTATTTCTGATTTACATTCTAAAGAATCCAAATACCTTGTCTGTCCCCAATATAAGGACTGTATCTGTGGTAATTCATGTGAACAAATAGATAATTCAAGGGATAGAATCATTGAAATGGAGAAAAGATTAAATGTTTTGGCCCATAACCACTTATCTTCAGA
>WASR01000347.1 GCA_009712615.1 Methanobacterium sp.
GTGCCGGACTATATGGTTCCCGCCGTTCTGGCCGTCATGGAGACATTGCCCCTTTCCACCAACGGAAAGATCGACCGGAAAGCGGTCGCCGACCGTCTCGTCAGTCTTGCCGCTCCCCGGGAGATTGACGGAGAACCGCCGCAAGGGCTTCTGGAACAGCGAGTTGCCGCCATCTGGAGCGAGGTTCTGAAGCAGGACCGCATCCGGCGAGGAGACGACTTTTTCCGGCTCGGTGGCGACAGCCTGCTGGCGACGCAGGTGGTCGCCAGACTGCGGCATCAGAGCCTTTCGGCGAACCAGCCCTTGCGCCTGCTGTTCGCCCGGCCGGCGCTGGCCGCGTTTGCCGCGGGGCTGGGAGAAGGGGCGGAGCCGGTCGCCATGACGGTGGTCTCCGATGAGGCGCACCGGCACGAACCGTTCCCCCTGACCGAGGTCCAGCGGGCCTATGTGATGGGGCAGAATTCGGGCGTGGCGCGCGGCTGCGGTACCACCTACGTCATCGAACTCGATGGGAATGATGTCGATCTGGCGCGTATCGAGGACGCCTGGAACAGCCTCGTCCAGCGCCATGAGATGCTGCGAGCGGTCCTGACCGAAGATGGGCAGCAGCGCATCCTGCCCTCGGTTCCCCGCGTGACCATCGGCATCGCGCAGGGGTGCGCGGACGACCCGGCTGCCGCGAGCCGGCTGCTGCGCGCGCGGCGCGAAGGGCGGGGGACGGACAGGACCCGCTGGCCGCTGTTCGACCTGTCCGCCGTCCGCTATGGCCGGGGGAGGTGTCGGCTGGGCCTGTCCTTCGATTATGTGCTGCTGGACGGATTCAGTGTCAAAATCCTGCTGGCCGAACTGGCCGAACTCTATCGCGATCCCCGCAGGGCTTTGCCGCCGACGGATCTGTCCTTCCGCGACTATGTCCTGCAGATACGTCCCGCACCCGGGGAGACGGTCCGTGACGAGGCTTACTGGCGGAGCAGACTGGACGATCTGCCTCCGGCACCGGCTTTGCCTTTGGCCGTCGATCCCGCCGCCATCGCGACCGTCCGCTTCCACCGCCGCGAGATGCGGCTGCCGGCCAGACGCTGGCAGGACCTGCGTGCCCGGGCGGGGGCGCAAGGGGTCACTCCCTCGGTCCTGCTGCTGACCGCCTATGCGGAAACGCTGTCGCAATGGAGCGGCGGCGGCGCCCTGACGCTGAACCTGACACTGTTCGATCGCAGGGATGTCCACCCGGACATCCACAAGGTGCTGGGTGACTTCACCTCCCTCGCTCCGATCACTTTCCGGCCGCAGGCGGGCCAGAGCTTCCTGGCGCAGGCCCAGGGAGTCCAGCAGGAAATGGCCGAGGTGCTGGAGCACCGCAGCGTCTCCTCCATCTGGGTCCAGCGCGAGCGTGCCCGACGGCTCGGACTGGCCGCCGCCGCCTTACCGGTGGTGTTCACCAGTACACTGGGCCTTGCCGACAATCTTTTCCATGACCTGCCCCCCGACTTTCCGACATTGGCGGGGGGCGGGTTCTCCGAGACGCCGCAGGTGTGGCTGGACCATCAGGTCTACGAACTGGACGGCGGCTTGTTGCTGGCCTGGGATTCGGTGGACGGCCTGTTCCCCGCGGGCCTCCTGGACGCGATGTTCGCCGCCTACGGGCGGCTGGTCGACACCCTGGCGGAAGAGGCCGCGTCGTGGGACCGGCCGGTTCCCGCTGGGCTGCCGCGACAACAGCAACTGGCGCGCGAAGCGGCCAACGGCACCGCCACGCCGCGGATCGAGAGAACCCTGCATCAGGCGGTCTTCGATCGGGCGCTGTCCCACCCCGGGCGACCGGCCCTGTTCGACGGCGATGCGGTTGTGAGCTATGGCGAATTGCGCCGCCGCGCTCTTCAGGTGGCGGCCGGGCTGAAAGCCGCGGGAGCCGGCGAGGGAACGCCGGTGGCGGTCTCCCTTGCCCGCGGTGCCGATCAGATTGTCGCGGTGTTCGGCATTTTGGCGGCGGGCGGCTGCTATGTGCCTGTCGGGCTTTCCCAACCGGAAGCGCGGCGCGAGCGTATCTGCGGGACCGCGGGCGTCCGCCATGTGGTCACGGCCGGGTTCATGAGCCGCTGCCGCCATGTGGAGCCGCTGGAACATCCGGTTTCGGTTTCGCCCGCATCCCCGGCCTATGTGATTTTCACCTCCGGCTCCACCGGCGACCCCAAGGGCGTGGAGATCGCCCACCACAGTGCCTGCCACACCATCGTCGACGTCAGCCGGCGCTATGGCAGCGGTGCCGGCG
>WASR01000194.1:0-2292 GCA_009712615.1 Methanobacterium sp.
ATTTCATTGGGTATGCTCAATTTTTTTCAAATTTTTTTTTAAATTAATTAATCACTAAAAAATTAACATTTTTTTACAATAAATTTTTGATTTTCTATTATGATCTGTCAAAAAAAGAGAAAGTAATGGTTTAGAATTTTCATTCAAACTTTTTTAGGCATGCTGCAACCAACGGTGCAACTGAAATATTGCTCACATCTGATCTGAGGGTGTCTGTCGAAAACACATCGTCGACTCCTGCTGCAAATATTTTAAGTAGAGCATCCTCCACAAGTACGGGGTGTACACATCCAACAACAACCTTTTTTGCTCCGAGATCCTTCAATATCTTGGTTGCATTCACAATTGTACCGCCTGTACTGATGATGTCGTCGATTATAACAACTTCCCTTCCATCCACATCGATGTGTTTTGGTTTGGTTTCAACATGTTCCGGTGATATCCTGACCTTTTCAAGATGGTCACATTCACAGCCAAGAATTTCAGATATCTCCTCTGCAAATCCAAGGGCACCTTTATCAGGTCCAAGTATCAGGGGGTTGTTCATTGTTTTGTCTATATAATTAGCTATGAGTGGCATTGCAGATATTTCATGCACTGGGATGCTGAAGAATTCCTTTATATTTTTTTCGTGGAAGTTTATGGAGTAGATCTCTGAAGCACCAGCGGCCTCAAGCAGTTCTGAAACTATCACTGCAGAGACAGCTTCTCCACTTTTAAATCTTCTTTCCTGTCTACCATATCCAAAGTAGGGTATAACAACCCTTATTCTTTCAACACCGAGACTCTTGAGATTTTTGAGCATTAAAAATAGTTCCATTAAATTTGCATCTTGGGGATGGCCTGTGGATTGAATAACAACAGCTTCATCCTGGACTTCTCCCTTTATTCTTATGTAACGTTCCCCATCTGGAAACCTTCTGGTTTCAATGGGGTTTAATTTTTGGTCCAATTCCCTGGCCACTTTAGCAGCCAATTTCTGAGATGCAGATCCTCCTATTAACAAAAAAACCACCTTTCTTCATTGGTAAATTTAGTATAATCATCAATACAACATTTTAAAGTCATGAACATAAATTACTCCACACACTATTTATCTGTGACCATTTGGAGTAGATATTTTTTATCTATTCAGATATTTGTTAACTTTATTAATAAGCTTCCCATAATAGTAGGACATCGAATGAAGCAAATTTATTAAATATGAGGTGGCTTAATGCACGAACTTTCAATGGCTGACGCCATGGTAAAAACAGTTTTGGATGTAGCTGAGAAGAATGATGCTACAGAAGTACTTGAAGTTACCATAGAAATTGGTAAACTAACAATGCTCAATCCAGAACAGCTAAAATTCCTTCTGGATGTACTCGTTGAAAACACCCTGCTTGAAGGGGCAGAACTCAACATAGTGGAAGTGCCAGTTGAGATCAACTGTAATGAATGTGAATACACAGGTGCTGCAAACATGGATGATTCAGATCATTACTTGGCAATTGTTGAATGTCCAGAGTGCGGAGAAAGGAACGTCGAAATAACCGCAGGAAGGGAATGTAACGTTAAAAATATCAAAATAGAAAAGGAAGAGGGAGATGAAGATGCATAAAATTGCAGAGGTAGAAATTCAACACGACATAATGGTGGCAAACAGCAAGTTAGCAGGAAAAAATCAGAAGATCCTGGATGATGCAGATGTATTTTCTGTGGATGTTTTAGGAGCCATAGGATCAGGTAAAACCTCACTCATAGAAACTCTCATACAAAAAATGGACCACAACATAGGGGTAATTGCTGGTGATGTCATAAGTAAGTATGATGCAGGTAGATTTGAGCAGTACGACATTCCAGTTGTGGGTTTAAACACTGGAAAGGAATGTCATTTAGATGCCCACCTTGTGGAACATGCATTTGGAGATCTTCCCCTTGACTCAATAGACCTTCTCTTCATTGAAAATGTTGGAAACCTTATATGTCCAGTTGATTTTGATCTGGGTTCACACATAAGGATGGTTGTAATAAGTGTCAGTGAAGGTGATGACACAGTTGAAAAACATCCCCTAATATTCAAAAATGCAGATCTGGTTGTTATCAACAAGGTGGATATAGCAGATGCAGTGGGAGCAGATCAAGATAAAATGGTTGCAGATGTTAAAATATTAAATCCTGATGTAAAGGTAATTAAAAGCAGCCTTAAAACTGGTCAAGGACTCGATGAAATAATAAGTTCCATAGAAACTTTCATGAAACATTAAAAAACTAATATTTTACTGTATCAATTTTTTTAAAGAATAAAAA
>WASR01000194.1:2302-14115 GCA_009712615.1 Methanobacterium sp.
ATCGACTGGCCGGGATTTCAACCCGGGGCCTCCGCCATGCCAAGGCGACACTCTACCACCTGAGCTACCAGCCCGCATATGAACTTTGACGTTGTGCTATTTAAAGTTACTGAATTTTTAAAATATTCCACGCCACGGAGGAAGATCATGGATTTAGATATTAGAAACGTTGTTCCAGATGATTTTATGGGAATTGCAAGATTAGCTGAGAATTGTGGGCATATGTCAACCATGCCCAATGCTGTTTACCATTTATTCACACGACACTTTAAGAAAACATCATTTGTGGTTGAAGACACTGTCAATCATAAAATTTTGGGTTTCTTATTGGGATTTATTTCACAGGACGATCCAGAAGAAAGTTACATCCATCTGTTGTGTTTAGATCCTGATTTGAGGGGTAATGGAATGGGAAAAGCTCTTATCGACCTATTTGGAGAAACTGTATCCCAGAGGGGTTGTAAAAAAATTAAACTCGTAACCAAACCACACAACAAAATATCCATCAATTTCTATCTTAAAATGGGTTTTAAATCTTACAAATCCCATGAAACAGTTGAATCAGAGGGTTTAAATATTTACAAAGATTTTGATGGGCCTGATCAAGATAAAATTATCTTCATCAAATCGCTGTGAAAGTCATAAACTTATTAAAATATAATATATAGATTAGATCATCAAATAATCATGCTCTTTATAATTCGCCTCTAAAACTCCAGAGTTAAGTGGGCAGAATCTTAAAGAAATAATTATCATTATAATGGAGGAATTCAATGAAAAAAGCTTTAATACTTTTAGGATGTCCTGAAGCACCTTCACAAACCCCTCTGGCAGTTTATACTACTTACAAACTCAAAGAAATAGGGTACGATGTCACTGTTGCAAGCACACCATCTGCAATGAAGCTGCTTGAAGTGTCAGATCCAGAAGGGGTCTATGTAACGAGCAAGGTGGATATTGAATCTTGTCTTGAAAACCTGAAGGAAAATGAGTATGATCTGCTGTTTGGTTTTGTTCATAAAGATGCTGCAGCAGCTTACTTCGTTACATTCTACCATATTTTAAACACAAAGTCCGTGGCCTTGGTATTTGAAAAGGATATTGACCTGCTTGAAAAGTTTATAAAAGATGTTCAGGAAAGCACAGATTCAGAAATAGTCTCAGCAAGGGCTTACCACAATCCAACTCCATTAAGGGTTAAAATCGATCGTTACATAAAATCACTGGAGGATTAAAATGTCTTTTTGTTTAGAACAGCACCTGCAACAATCTGAAGATTATAAAATTCTCATTAAAAACACAGGATTTAAAGAGGCTAAAAAGGTGATTGAAAAACATTCACCCAATAAAGTGTATGTAAAAGCTGGAGAGAAAATATTAGGGGCCAGAATAATTGGAATACCTCCAATACCCATTGGAATAAACGATTCTGAATCTAAAGTTACACTCCCATACACCAAACCATGTCATGGAACTGCGGTGGTTGAACTTCCACTGGAGAAGGATGAAATAGACAAGATTAAATCCTCTGCAATCAAGGATTAAAATATAAATTAAATAGATATATCATTCTATCTAAAATAGGGACTAATAGAAATGTTAACAACGGTAGTGGGCAGTTATCCTGTGGTTGAAACCCAAACACAAACATTCGGGGCCAAAATTTCAAAACTCCTGGGGAGCTACGATGAATTCAAACCATCCATTGAAATGGCGGTGAAGGACCAGGTACTGGCTGGTGTGGATATTGTGTCTGATGGACAGGTCAGGGGCGACATGGTAGAAATATTCGCCAAAAAACTTCCAGGAATGACGATTGAAGACGATGTTCCGGGAATCAACGGAAAAATCAGAGCATTAAACGGATCAATAGGTGCTGCAGATGTTAAGTATGCAATAAAAACTGCTGAAAATGTATCTGAAGATTTCAAAATCAAAGAACCCTTAATGGACGGAAACGATTTGAATCAGTCCTACAAGGGTGTAAAGGGAATTATAACAGGTCCCACAACTCTTGTTCTCTCAAGTAGAGTGCTTGATTTTTATAAGAAGGATAATAAATCCAAAATAATCATGGATATGGCACAAGCCCTTAAAAAAGAGGCGAAGGAACTGGAAACTGCCGGTGCAGGAATGATCCAGATCGATGAACCCTTCCTGTCTACAGGAATTGCTGATCTCAAGGTTGCAAGGGAAGCCATAAAAACCATCAGCTCAGATCTGAAGGTTCCTGTTGCCATGCATGTTTGTGGAGATGTTGGAGAAGTGATTGGAGATATTCTTAAATTTCCTGTTCAAATTATTGACTGTGAATTTGCAGGTGTTGATTCAAACATCGAAGCCCTAAAAAACGAGTACAGGGGCTCTAAAAAAATAGGTTTTGGATGTATGGACACCAAAACCGAAGTTGTAGAAACTGCTGAGCAGGTTTCAAATCTTGTGAAGAAGGGTATAGATATAGTTGGGAAAGAGAACATGATGATCGATCCAGACTGTGGTATGAGAATGCTTTCAAGGGAAATAGCCCAGCTTAAACTAAAAAAAATGAAGGAGACAGTAGCATGGCTGTGATGATCAAGGTTCCAACCATAAAAAAGGGATGGGAAACATTAGTAAAGAAAATAGTATCTAAAGGTGTAGAAATAAAGGATGAAAGAGGTTCTGTTACCAAGGAAATATTGAATACAGTGGTAAATGTAACTGATCCTACCAATACAGAGTCACCTGAAGGTTACTTCTGGACAGGTGAAAAACTGGACAAGTACTCTGAACAATTCCTAAGCGGAGATAAACAGGGTTTTGTATACACCTATGGAAACAGACTCAGAGCACATTTTGGAGGGATCGACCAGATCCAGGAAGCAGTGATGCGTCTTAATAATTTTAAAGAATCTAGAAGAGCTATCTCAATAACTTGGGATCCATTGGTTGACACCAAGAATGATGAAGTTCCTTGCATGATGCTTGTGGACTTTAAAATAAGGGATGGTGAACTCCACACAACTGGACTTTGGAGATCACACGATATCTACGGGGCATGGTTTCCCAATGCAGTGGGACTCTCAAATCTGGCCAAGTACGTAGCAGAGGAAACAGGGTCCAAGCTTGGAACTTTGACCATACATTCAATAAGTGCCCATATATACGAGGTTAACTTCAAAGAGGCAGAATCTATTTAAACTATTTCAACATCTCTTTTATTTTTAACATCTCCTTAGATTGAAATTAAATTTTTGAACAGAACAAAACTAAATCTATTTTACTGTGTACAGTTAAAAATTGAAATCGTAAGTTTAAACACATAAAACATCCAAGTAATTTTAATTTATAATTTAATCTCAAAAGGTGAAATAATGGTAAGTGTCAATCTAGAAGCAAAAAAAACAGTAGACTACATGATTGAAAATGCAGACGACATAGGCATAGCAGTTTCCAAACTTGAAAATGGTGCAACAATTTTGGATTGTGGTGTCAATGTTGCTGGAAGTTTTAAAGCAGGTGAACTTTACACCAAGATCTGTCTTGGCGGACTCGCAGAAGTTGGAATATCCATCCCTGGAGATCTCTCAGAAAACTTTGCGATACCTTCTGTCAAGGTAAAAACTAACTTTCCTGCAATCTCCACATTAGGAGCTCAGAAGGCAGGATGGTCTGTCAGTGTTGGTGATTACTTCGCACTTGGTTCTGGACCTGCAAGGGCTCTTTCACTGAAACCTGCTGAAACATACGAAGAAATTGATTACAAAGATGATGCTGATATTGCAATACTCACACTTGAATCTGACAAGTTACCAGGAGAAGATGTTGCAGACAAAATTGCGTCTGAATGTGGTGTTAAATCAGAAGATGTTTACCTCCTAGTTGCACCAACATCATCACTCGTTGGATCCATACAGATAGCAGGAAGGGTAGTTGAAAACGGTACCTACAAGATGCTCGAATTTTTAAAGTTCGATGTGAAAAAGGTGAAACACGCAGCTGGAATCGCTCCAATTGCACCAGTTGACCCAGATGGACTCAAAGCAATGGGTAAAACCAATGACGCAGTTCTCTTTGGTGGAAGAACCTACTACTACGTAGAATCTGAAGAAGGAGATGATATTAAAGCTGTAGCAGAACAGTTACCTTCATCCTCATCAGAAGGTTACGGTAAACCATTTTTCGATGTCTTTAAAGAAGCTGAATTTGACTTCTACAAAATAGACAAAGGAATGTTCGCACCTGCAGAAGTGGTTATTAACGATATGAGAACAGGAGAAACCTTCAGAGCAGGAGGAGTCAATGTAGAACTTCTCATGAAATCCTTTGGAATTTAAGGTAGTTACCCTTAAATTCTATTTATTTTATTTTTTTAAAATCAAATTCCAATGAGCACTGCATTATAATTTTTAGGGTGATGAAAAAAATGAAGATGGGAATATGCGACACCACATTTGCAAGATTCGACATGGCAAATGCAGCCATGGATCAGATCAAGTCCCAAGTTGCCAACATCAAATTCGTTGAAAGAACAGTTCCAGGTGTTAAGGATCTTCCTGTGGCATCTAAGAAGTTGATAGAAGAAGAAGGTTGTGAACTTGTAATGGCATTTGGAATGCCCGGACCCGAGGACATAGATAAAGTATGTGCCCACGAAGCCTCAACAGGACTAATACAGGCTCAATTAATGACCAACACCCATATCATAGAAGTTTTTGTCCATGAAGACGAGGGAATTGATGACAAGGATCTTAAGGTACTGGCTGAAAACAGGGCAAGGGAACATGCAGACAACGTTGTTAAGATGCTGTTTAAACCTAAAAAAATGAAAAGAGAAGCTGGAACTGGAATGAGGGAAGGAAGAGAAAATAAAGGTGCATTGTAGGGATTTAATCACATTTCCTTACATTGTATATAATTATTTTTTAAAGTTTATGGCTGTAGATAAAATTATCCTCAATATTATTCATCTCATTTTCTTTCATCATTTGTGAGGCTCATACTTTTTCTTCTTTTTGAAATTGAATCTTGAATTAAGGATTAAAAAAATAACCAGTTTATCAATCAAAGAAAGAGAATAATAACTTTAATTGGCTAAAATTTGCATATAGTCTTTCATTATACATTAACAACCCAAACTGTATCAATTAGACTCTTTAAATCCTTTTTTCAGTTCATGGTTGATAAAGTTATATGAATTGAAGAACATAAAATAAGATGTGTATAAAAAAATAGAGGTGGTAATATGAAGGAAGAAGTATTTTTCAGCAAGGGCATGAAGCATGTTAAGGAAGATTATCCTGATCTTTACGAGGCAAGTATCCTACTGAATGATGTTTGTTACTCCGGTAAAACTCTAGACTACAAAACCCAGAAACTGATTGCAATTGGAATAGCAGCTGCTGCATCTGATGACAGAGCAGTTAAAAAGCAGATACTCAGTGGTATGGCTGAACTTGGAATAACTAAAGATGAAATTGTCGATGTTCTAAGGGTAGTGCTTTTATTAGCTGGTAAACCTGCATTTACCAAGGGTATGAACGCTCTATACAAGATCAATGAATAAGATTTAGATTTAATTTCTTTTTTTTTAAGTACCCATTCATGTCTCTGGAAATTTGATTGGGGAATGTGATAGTAATCTTTTTAAACTAAGTTGATCAATAGTGATCACCGCCAGTTTTGGCGATTAAATAATTGACTAAAACTTGATTGCTTACATTGAAGTTATATAAAACTTTTTTTTGGGATAAGTAAAACCATCCCATGGATGTGGCGCAAGCTGAACAAAGAGGTGTAATTTAATGTACAAATATATAAGGGACGCATGGAAAAACCCAAGCGAATCCTATGTTAAAGAATTAATGCAATCTCGTGCTCCTGTTTGGAGAAGAGAAAGTGTTATTAACAGAATTGACAGGCCAACCAGAATTGATAGGGCAAGATCCTTAGGTTACAAAGCCAAAAAAGGGTATGTAGTCGTGCGAACAAGAGTTCGCAGAGGTGGAATGCGTAAATCAAGATTCACAGCAGGAAGGAAACCAAAAAGAATGGGTGTAAAGAAGATAACCCCAAAGAAATCCATCCAGAGAATTGCTGAAGAAAGGGTTGCCAGAAAATACCCGAACCTAGAAGTATTAAACTCTTACTGGTTATGGGAAGATGGAAAATTCAAATTCTACGAAGTAATTCTTGTAGATCCTAACCACCCTTCCATAAAAAATGATTCTAAAATCAACTGGATCTGTGAACCTCAGCATACCAATAGAGTATTCAGAGGACTGACCAGTGCAGGTAAGAAGTCAAGAGGACTTCGAGGTAAAGGTAAAGGGGCCGAAAAGGTACGATAAGGTATGATCCATAACATTTCTTACAGAGCATTTGTTTATGGAACTGAAAGTAAGGAAAAAGTGTTAGAATCAATTTCTACACTTTTTCCAAATTCATCCCCTCAATGTGAAGCAACAGAGGGGTATTATAAAAATCAAGTTCTAATTTTACACGACAAGATCGACAAGAAAAAATCGATCAAAGAGTTTGTTGAATTACTGTCTTCTATGGATGATCCTTCAAAAAAGAGGGTACTCAATCAATTAGAAGATAAAATGGATGATTACGGAAATTTATTTCTACGTTTCGATAAGCAGAGAGCATACCAGGGCGATCTGAAGGTTGTTGAACATGGTGATTCCATCCATATAAAAATTAAGATAGCAGCCTATCCTGCGAAAAAAAAGGTGGCATTGGAAATTGGAAGGAAATTATTCGACTAAAAAGAATTACAGGGAAAATTTTTACGATCTAAACATCAGTGGAAACAGAAGTATCATTGAAGAAGCTGAAAGATTAGGATTTGCCGGTGTTTCCCTGACCTACAATTTTGATGATTACAATTCAGAAATTTCAAAGGAATACGATGAACTTAAACTTGAAAGCAACATACTCATCAGGAAGTGCCTGGAAATATCCTGTAAAAATCCTGAAGAATTGAAGAAAAAAGTCCAAAGATCCCGAAAAAAAGCCGATATCATCATGGTAAGGGGTGGAGACAACAGGATAAACAGGGCAGCTTGTGAAGAAAGAAATGTGGATATACTTTCACAACCCTACAGGAACAGAAGGGACAGTGGAATGAATCATGTTCTTTCCAGACAAGCGGCAGAAAACGATGTTGCAGTTGAAATTAACCTGAGCAGTCTTTTAAAAACCAATTTAAGGTACAGGCACAGGATAATAAGTCAGTTTAGACACATCATGGATCTTAAACGAAAGTACGGTTTTTCAGTGGTAATATCCAGCGGTGCAAGATCAAGCTATGATCAAAGAAACCCAATGGACATATTCGCCCTTTCGAACTGTTTTGGCATGACAAAAAACGAATCCTTCGAAGCACTCTCAACCATTCCAAAACACATAATAGATAGGAATGATGAAAGGGACAATTTTGTCTTGGATGGAGTAAAAACTGTTGTAGAGTTGTAAAAAACTCAACTAATAACACTCATAAAGAATTGATTGAAATGAATCAAAAACTCAAAATACTGCCCCCAACCATGAGGGATAAAAAGCGCTACATAGCTTTTGAATTAATTTTTCAGGGACATATGACCCGTGAAGATGTCATAGATACCATAATTGAAGGTTCCCTATATCTGTATGGTGCATGCGGAACTGGAAAGTTCGACATATGGGTGGTTAAACTGTGGAAATGCGGAAAAAATACCAGCCCCCATGGAAACCCCGACGAAAATTACATGCGGGGAATAATACGCTGCAGAAGAGAAGAAGTTGAATCTGTCAGAGCCGTACTTCCTACAATTACAAGATTCAGAGGTAAACATCTGGTTTTCCATACTCTGGGAATTTCTGGAACAATTAAATCTGCAACGAAAAACTTTATTAAAGTATAAGATAAAAGATTAATAGTTTATAACAATTCAGTTTAGAATTATTTTAAGATTATAAATTCATTTTAGAAAAAAACTTTTAGTGAGGTATATGTATGCAACCGTTTCAAGGAGCAGGATACGATAGGGCTATAACTGTATTTAGTCCGGATGGAAGGTTATTTCAGGTTGAATATGCTAGGGAAGCTGTTAAGCGAGGTACAACTTCTTTAGGTGTTAAATCAGTTGAAGGCATAGTGCTGGTGGTTGATAAAAGACCCACAAGTAAACTCGTAGAGCCTAAATCCATCGAGAAGATTTTCCAGATCGACGATCACATTGGAGCAGCTACCTCTGGGCTGGTGGCAGATGCAAGGGCACTGGTTGAAAAGGCAAGAATGGAATCTCAGATCAACAAGATCACCTACAACGAACCAATAAGGGTAGATGGCCTTGCCAAGAAAATATGTGATATGAAACAGATGTACACTCAGCATGGAGGAGTAAGACCATTTGGTTCAGCACTCATCATTGGTGGAGTGAATGAATCAGGATGCAAACTATTCGAAACAGATCCAAGTGGTGCATTAATAGAGTACAAGGCCACAGCAATAGGTGCAGGAAGACAGATTGCAATGGATGAGTTTGAGAAGAAATATAGTGAAGACATCAAACTTGATGAAGCAATTGAACTAGCTCTAGATGCTGTTTACGAAGCAACAGAAGGTAAAACAACAGTTGAAAGTGTTGAAATTGCCATCATAGATGCTAAGGATAAGAAGTTCAGGAAACTCGCAGACGATGAAATTACCGAGCATGTTGAAGAACTCCTCATAAGAAAATCCAAGGAGGAAGAAGAGGAATAGACATGGTAAACCTTGATGATGCAGTAACCGCGCGTTTGGAATATTTTGGTGAACATTTCGAGATACTGGTTGATCCAGATCTGGCATCAGACTTCAAGAGGGGTCAGGACCTAAATGTTGAAGATATCCTTGTTGTGGAGGAAATTTTCAAAGATGCAAAAAAGGGAGACAAATCCTCTGAAGAAGCCATGATGAAGGCTTTCCAAACAACGGATCATGTTGAAGTTGCTGCTAATATTCTAAAAAAAGGCCAGATTCAGCTCACAGCCCAACAACGTAAAGAAATGCAGGAAGAAAAGCGTCTGAAGGTTGTAACAACCATAGCAAGGGAGGCAATAAATCCCCAGACAAAACTTCCACATCCAGCAAGAAGAATAGAAATTGCAATGGAAGAAGCTAAGGTACGCATAGATCCATTTAAAAGTGTTGATGAGCAGGTAAACACAACATTGAAGGCCATTAGGGTCAAGATTCCCATCAGATTTGAAAAAGTTAAAGTAGCTATAAGGGTTCCTGGAGATTTCTCAGGAAAAGTCTACGGTGCCATTCCGGAATTTGGAAAACCAATGCAGGAAGAATGGCAACAGGACGGCTCTTGGGTGGCAGTTGTTGAGATACGTGGCGGTATGCAGGACAACTTCTACCAAAAACTCAACGAACTAACCCATGGCCAAGTAGAGACCAAGCTGCTCTAACTGTAAGTTCATTTTTTTAGCATTCCAATAAAGGAGGCAGAATGTGATATTTGTAGAGGATAAAGAAATTGTAATTCCTGGAGATATTCTGGCTGATGAAGAATATAACTCTGGAAGAGGAACTTTCAAGGAAAACAACAAAATTTGTTCCTCACTTGTAGGCCTTGTGGCGATAAGGGACAAAAAAATAAGTGTAATACCCTTACAGAGCAAGTACATCCCAAAAAGGGGAGATGTGGTCATAGGTGAAGTTACTGACATAAGATTTTCGATGTGGAATCTAGAAATCAACTCACCATACTCCGGATTTTTACCAGCGTCTGATGTATTTGGAAAGGAAAAGAGGGAATTGAACCGCACATTTGATGTGGGGGATGTTTTATTTTTGAGAGTTGTCGATGTTGACGAAGTGAAAAAGGTCAAACTCGGTCTTAAAGGTAGGGGACTGGGCAAGTTCAGGGGAGGAATCCTCATCAACATCACACCAACCAAGGTACCCAGACTCATAGGTAAGAAGGGATCAATGATCAACATGATCAAGGATGAAACCAAGTGTGAAGTCATTGTGGGACAGAATGGAGTGGTTTGGGTCAAGGGAGATCCTACCATGGAAAGAGTTGCAGAAAAGGTCATAAACATGATCGAAGAGCAGGCCCATACATCAGGTTTAACTGACCGTGTAAGGGACATGTTAGCAACACTTTTAGGACGTGAACCTGGCTCTGATGATTCTGAAGAATCAGAAAATTCTGAAATTGAAGAATCTGAACCAGAAGAAGAAACGAAAGAGGATGAAGGTATTAATCCAAATGAGGGGTGATTATCATTATAACCAATACCAATCTAGGCACTGGTACTGAAACCAGTGGAAGGGCCGATAACAGGGCTTTTGACGAGTTAAGAAAGATGAAGATAGAGGCAGGAGTCCTTGAAAGAGCAGATGGATCAGCTTATCTTGAAATCGGTGGAAACAAGGTTCTTGCAGCTGTATATGGTCCTAGGGAACTGTTTGTAAGACGTTTAATGCAACCGAACAAGGCTGTTTTAAGGTGTAAGTACAACATGGCACCATTTTCTGTGGACGACAGAAAGAGGCCAGGACCAGACAGGAGATCTGTAGAAATCTCAAAAATAGCTTCTGAAGCCCTAACTCCCGCAGTGTTCCTGGAAAAATTCCCACGCTCAACAATAGATGTGTTCATAGAAGTCATCGAAGCTGAAGGTGGAACAAGATGTGCTGGAATTACAGCAGCCTCAGTTGCTCTGGCAGATGCAGGGATACCAATGAGAGACATGGTTGTTGCCTGTGCAGCAGGAAAATCCGATGGTAAGGTAATACTCGATCTTTCCGAGGTTGAAGACAAGGAAGGACAAGCAGATGTTCCAATTGCCATCATGCCAAGAACAGGTGAAATCACACTATTACAGATGGATGGAAATCTCACAGAGGAAGAATTTGAACAGGCACTGGATCTCGCAATTAACGGCTGTAAAATTATAAGCGAAAAACAGAAAGCCGCCATAAAAAACAGGTATGGTGATGAATAATGGTTCATATAGTTCCAGAGATCATAAAGGAAAGCGTAACCAATCTGGTTAAAAACGGTGAAAGAACAGATGGAAGGGCCTTTGATGAATACAGGGAAATATCCCTGGAAACCGGAGTTATTGAAAAAGCCGAGGGATCAGCAAGGGTAAAAATTGGTAACACCCAGATAATCATTGGGGCCAAACCCCAGATAGGATCACCATTTGGAGACACACCTAACGTCGGGGTTTTAATGACCAACACGGAGTTACTGCCAATGGCAGCACCCAACTTCGAGTCAGGACCACCAGATGAAAATTCTGTGGAGCTTTCAAGAGTCACAGACAGATGTATTAGGGAAGGGGAAGTTGTTGATCTAGAAAAATTATGCATAGTTGAGGGTGAAAAGGTATGGATGATATTTTTGGATCTTCATGTGGTTGACTACGATGGAAACCTGATGGATGCAGCTGTACTTGGAAGTGTTGCAGCGCTCATGAACACCAAGTTACCAGAAGCCAAAATCATTGACGACGAAATTGTACTCGACTACGACAATTTGATACCTTTACCAATCAACGACACAGCGCTCATGTCCACATTTGCAAAGATCGGCGATGAACTCATCATAGATCCTTCCCTTGAAGAAGAGGAAGTCATGGGGGCCCGCTTATCAGTAGGCATAACCCAAGATGGTAACATATGTGCAATGCAGAAAGGTGGAGAGAAAACATTCACTCAAGAAGAAATACTGAAGGCTGTTTCAATTGCGAAGATCAAAACAGCTGAACTCAGAAAACTCCTCCCATAGATGCATTTATAACTGTGGAATTTCAAATTCAATGATCTATACATTCAT
>WASR01000194.1:14125-25037 GCA_009712615.1 Methanobacterium sp.
ATGGATTACCAATTAAAATTAGATATTTTCAAGAATTAAAATTAATCAAGGTGATATAAATGGCAAGAACTAAAAAAGTAGGTATAACCGGTAGATTCGGTGCAAGATATGGTAGAAAAGCCAAAAGAACAGTTAAATCAATCGAAGAAAACATGAAAAAGAATCATGTTTGTCCTCAGTGTGATAGACCAGCAGTAAAAAGGGTTTCAGCAGGAATATGGAAATGCAGAAAGTGCGGTAATGTATTCACAGGTGGAGCTTACCTTCCATCAACTCCAATGGGTAAAACTGCTGCAAGGAACATAAAAAGAATAGTTGGAGGATTATAAATTGTATAAATGTGGGAAATGTGGAACACTGGTAGATATCAAGGGTTACACCGAATCTAAATGTCCTAGTTGCAGGTACAGAATTCTGTTCAAAGAAATTCCACCTGTAAGGCGTAGTATAAAAGCAAGATAATTTATTCAATTATAAACATGCTGATAACAACGTCGAGGAAACCTTCCCAGAGGACAAGATCCTTCTGTAAAAGTTTGGTCAGAGTCCTTAACTCCAGTTATACTAACAGGGGAAAAATGAGTCTCCGGGACGTTTTAATCAAATCTTCTGAAATGGGCTACGACAAAACAGCCGTAATATCCCAGATGAAGGGAAATCCGAGTAGAATTGACTTTCATAAAGAAGATGGGGAACTTATACTTTCTCTTGATATTACTGTGGGTCTTGATAACAATTCAGGATCTAAGAGCAGGGTAAAACTGAAGGATCTGAAATTCTACAGTGAATTAAACGAACTGGAAGGACTTCGAGACATATTCAACATTCCCAGTTTAAGCAAGGGTTCGGAATTTAAGAATCTAATGCTTTTAAAGGCATCAGACGAATCTAATGCTGCTACAATTGAATTTTATGCAGATGACGGCAGTTTAACTGATCCGAAAATATTCATAAAGGGATGGAGGCAGTAGGTTTGAATTCAGATGTACTGGCCGGCACAAGAACAGAACTGGTTTTCGAGTTCGAAGATCCAGAAGATGCTGAAGTGATACTGGGTTCAATCGAGCCAGAAATAGATGGACATCCCTCTGACAGAACGTCTGTTAGCATTAAAAAGGATGGAAACAATCTGCGGATACATATAGAATCTAAAGATACTGCATCCTTCCGAGCTTCTTTAAATTCCTACTTAAGATGGATCAAATTATCTTCAGAAATACTTGGTCTCAAAAATAGATCTAAACTGTGATGTTTAGTTCATCATAATTTTACTAAGGTACAAAATAAGAAATATAATTTCATTGAAAAATGAGGTGATTTAATATGGAACTTCCAAAAAATATCCAACATCAAATAGCACAATTCCAGCAAGCACAGCAACAGGCTCAGGCAATTACCATGCAAAAACAGAGTGTTGACATGCAGATAAAAGAAACTGAAAAGGCACTAGAAGATTTGAAAAAAACCGATGAAGAATCTGATGTCTACAAAACTGCAGGAAACCTATTAATTAAAGTTAACAGGGACGAGATCAACGAAGAACTCGAAGAAAAAATAGAAACCCTAAAACTAAGAGAAAAAACTGTAAGTCGCCAGGAAGAACGTATAATGGCTAAACTACAGGAAATGCAAAACTCTTTACAGGAAGCAATGCAGGGATCAGGAATGAACCCGGGGTTAGGTAATTGAGGAAACTTTCAGACCAGGAATTAGATGAAATTTCAGAATTAGCAGTTAAATCTGCAGAAACCTTCATCTATTCACGGGTTTCAAAAAAAGAAATATTAGACCTTGATATCAAGGTTGAACTTGATTATGATAAGGGATTAGATGTTGATATAGACATAGATATCAAATTTGATCCCCTGTCAAAATCTGACAACACAATTGCAGAAGCAGCTGCAAACCATGCAATCACCCAGATAGACAGTTATTTGGCTGATTAAATTAGGGAATTATTCCCAACAAATATTTATTTTAATTTTTCAAGGAAATAATTACCATGATAACTCCAGTTTTAGACCTTAAAAATGGGTTGGCAGTATCTGGCAAGTCTGGTAAGAGGGAAACCTACAAACCACTGAAAACAGTTTTCACAGACTCTTCAGATCCCTTAAAAATTGCAGAAGCACTTAAAGAAGCGGGTTACGCAGAACTTTACATCGCAGATCTGGACTCCATCGAAGGAACAGGTTCGAATCTGGAGATTGTGGAAAAAATAAACAAGATCATACCGGTCATGTTAGATGCAGGAATCACCAATCACCAGGATATTGAAGCTGTTATTGCCAATGCAGAAAAGATCATAGTTGCCACCGAAACACTTGAGAGCATTGAAGAAATAGGACAAATATTTTCCCTTAAACCCAAAAATTCCCTTGTGTTGAGTGTTGATCTCATGGATGGGAGGGTGCTGTCTAAAAATATGAATCTCAACTTTGAAGATGTGATGGGAATAATTGAAAAACACAATCCTGCCGAAGTCATAATTCTCGATGTTTCAAGGGTTGGAACAAATTCTGGTTTTGATGAGGCAGTGGTGAATCGGTTCTAAGGGATGGACACCCAGCTAATTGTGGGTGGAGGAGTCACAAAGACAACCATTGAGAAACTTGGAAAACTCGGAGTAGATAAATTCCTGGTTGGAACAGCCATCCACAACGGTGATTTTTGAGTCAACAAATGGTTCTGATGGTAGATTTAAAACTTTTTTTTAGGTGAAACCATGGGGAAATTCATGATCATAGGTCCAGTTACAAGGGACACAATTAAAAGGGATGGGATGGTGTACCACCATACAGGTGGTGCTGTTTACTTTCAATCCGCAGTATTTTCAAGTTTTAACATGGACATAACAGTGGTGATACCTCTATCTAAATCTGATGCCGATCTTTTGAATGCATTTCCAGAGGATTCCAATTTGGTACCTGTTTTTGTGGATGAAACTATGGAGTTTGAAAACATCTACCCGAACCATGATCTGAATCATCGTGTACAGAAGGCGAGGGTACCTGACAATCCAGTGCTTCCAGAAAATCTTCCAGAACCCTTGGAATCCTACGATGCTGCAATTCTCTGCCCACTTTCTCCCACAGACATTCCCATTGAAACTGTGAAGCACCTTACTAAGCATGATGTGCCTATCTACATGGGTGCCCAGGGATACTTAAGACACCTTTATGATGGTGAGATCATATTAAAACCCTGGGAAGATTTCCCTGAATTCTTGAAACATGTTGAGTTACTGTTTTTAGATGAGGCTGAAGCAGGGATCATCACTGATTTTAAGGTTCACGATCTTGAGACAATTGCTAAACAACTTTCGAAGTTCGGGCCAAAAGAGATAATTATTACCAGGGGAGATAGAGGAGCTTTGATCTACTCCTCACAAGCAGATGAGATCTATAAAATTCATGCATTTCCACCCAAGCAAACAATGGATCCAACAGGATTGGGTGACACATATATGGCTGCCTATGCATCTAAGCGGGTTGAAGGTTTCAGTCCAAAATCATGTGGAATTTTCGCATCAATGGTATCCACAATGAAACTAGAAACCATAGGTGTTTTTAAGGGAAACAACAAAAAAGTACTCGGAAGACTTAAAAACCATGGAATAAAAGATATTTAAACACAGTTCTGAACCATATCTTAGATTGATACAACTTTTTAACCCAAATCTTCCATTAAACATAAACTATTTTCAGAAATATTGTTCCTAAATAATTAATTGAATTATTTTTTTGATTTATACATCTTCTTAGGGACATCACTCTACAAAAATTTGAAACATCTATATTTATTAGTTGAATACATTAAATGGTTAATTAGAACCTTTGGAGTATTGTGATATGATTGAAGAAATTGAGCAGAGAATAGTGGACAACTTTCATAGAGATCTGTTGAAGTCGCGCGGGGAAAAGCTGGTTAAATGCCGAAGGATATTGCCTAAATTAACTGAAGGTGACACAGATATCGTGGAAAAGATCGTTTTGAGCTTCGAAGACACTGACCAGATCGATATAGAAAATACCTACAATGTCTGCATCAAGGCAACGAATATGGATTTTACAGCCTGTGACAATTTCAACAATCCAGTGGATATTGAAGAGATAATAGGGAGAAGACTGTTGGATTATGGAGAAATATACTTCGACACGTTCAACAGTGAAACAAGCGGATCATTGAGAACAAAACTCATCTTCGAAGAAGATTATGAAATAAAAGTAGATGGCAACAACCTACAGATTGAAGAGTACATGGAAGACCTGGTGTAATGCTTCAAATCATAATTTTTAAAATGCAATCAAAAAAATAGTGAATAAATTGTTTTTTATTTCAATTCAACAGGAATGGAAGTACTAAGAATGGAATGAAGCCTGCTGCAAAGAACAGTATAATTCCGATTATTGTGTAAACATTCTTTTTATCCATAACCCCTGCACAAATGAGTATAACACTTATTACTGCCATTATTGGGGGAATTATGTGAGAAAACAATATTGCCGATGGATTTGCCATTTGGATCACTTCAGAAAACTTTTTTGATGAATTAAATTATTAAAAATTTAGTTCTAATTATAATAGAAATTTCCATATTAATTTAAATTTTCATAATAGTATGGTATTGAGTGATATATATTTTAGCTATTTTTAGAATGCATATACATCATAGATTCACAAATACCCATTGGATTACCACGACTGATCTCTCTTTTTCTCTGGGATCAAGCGTCATCTCCAAACGATATTCATTTAATCCTATTTTGAGATTAAAATAACATCTTAAAGGGCGTATAAAAAGATTTAAAATAAAATAAGATAAAGAAAGAAATGGAAAAAAAATTCAATTTAAACATCAAAAATTGTTCGCTTAATTTCCTTTTCTGATTCTGCTATCATGTCTATTCTGTCTACCTCGATTCCGGAGTTGTGCAGATATTCAGCAAGCTGAACAGGAGTTATGTTGTCATCAATATCAATGATAACAGCCTCAGACTCGTGGCTAAGTTTCGATGCTCCGAAGTTTCGGATGGCGTGCTTGGCCTCCTCAATCTGGGATGTTTTGATCCTGAAAGAACGTGTTTTACGGGTTATTTGGGCAATGTCTATGTTCATTCTCTGAAGAACAATTAGAACATGTCTTTGGAGAGCATCTTCAAGCACATCCCCGTCCACCATTTCCTTTTCCTGATTTATTCGCACAGCCTGACAAATCTGGGCCACATCTCTTGCATGTGCAAATGTTGGGTTAAGTCCTTCTCCACCATGATCACAATCACAGTTAATATTTTTAAACCGTTCCAAAACATCATCATCATTATCTTCCTGCAGGTAATCCAGATTTATCTTGAAAACTTCGGCCACATCGTCGATGGGTGGATTTCTAAGGAAAACATGCAGAGGTGCCCTACGAAGGTGAGCTTCATCCATGATGCTTATATCAAGGTTGGTTGAAAATGCAGGAATGAAGTTACAGTGCACTGTCACAGGTATACCCCTAACATAGATAACATCTTTCTTATTCTCCATTGGAACGATTAGCCTGTTGAGTATCAAGTCATGGTCATCCCTCTGCCTTCCAAGATCATCAATGAGAAGTATTCCACCATTGGCCTTTATTATAGGTGAAGTTTCATAAACACCCTTTGTAGCATTGTAATTGGTTTCAAGTTTGTTCAAATTAAGTTCTGAACCTGTTAATACAAATGGGGCATGGATTTTAACCCACCTAGGATCTTCAGGCTGTTCAGGACATCTCTTATGGAAATCTGGATCGTAGATCTGTATGATCTTACCACCAAACTCCAGAAATTTTGGAATGATTACAGGGGGCAGCAGATCCGACATCTTCCCAGTCAAAAATGTTTTACCTGTTCCAGGCGGTCCGTAGATAAAAATTCCCTTACCAATAATACAGGATTCAATGAGGGATTCCTTTGCATCTTCAACTCCAACAACATCATCAAATGTTGATTCAATAACTTCCTTGGGTATGTTAATGGGATATCTGCCCTTCAGTTGAGCTTCCATAATTTGGTAGTAGTTCTCGTAACTAACAGGAGCCACCCCAATGTAAGGATTTTCTTCGCTAATTCCCCTGCTCTTTTCACGGCCTTTTTTGGAAATACTGTACTGAACACTGGAAAAAAGAAAACTTCCACTCACAGGAGCACATAAACCTTCCTTCTCCAGGTTTCCAAGGCACTGCTCAAGAATATCCCAGTGAATACTTGTAATATCGTTGATGGTACTTGTTTTCACAGTACCAAAACTTGTTAAAATTTTTAAAATCAAATCTTTAATAAAGGATTCAGATAGTTGAAGGCCTTCAATAGTTTTGGGCTGTTTCAGGTCTTCAAATATTTGCTCCATTTTAGAATCATGATAATAACTCATTCAACCACCCCCAAATAACAATGAATATATCCAATATCCATTTATGCTATTATAAGATTTGTGGTTTTAGTTTGTTATCAGAGTATTTTTCTAATATCTCCAATATCAGATACTATATCAAGATCGATCCCAAGTTCTTTTATTGTTTCTTTTTCAAGTTCTGTTAATCCCGGTGTAAGATATATGGCTGACATACCAGCATCTATAGCTCCCAAGATATCATCTTGGAAGTTGTTACCAATCATAACAGAATTTTCAGGATCACAGCCCATTCTTTCCATTGCCAGTTCATAAATTTTAATGTCTGGTTTTTCAACTCCCGCCTCTTCAGATGTGATAACAAAATCAAAGAAATGATGCAAACCCAGTCTAACCAGTTTTTCGTACTGTTTAATTGTCAGGCCATTGGATATTACACCCAGTTTGTAACCCTTTGATCTGAGATCTATCAAGGTGGGCATGGTGTTTGGGAACAATCTTAAAAGAGCAAATTTAACGTTGTGGTAAGTTATCATGCCAACAGCTATTAATAACGGTTTTTCTTCTCCAAACACTCTTTTTGTCAGCACAT
Organism: Methanobacterium sp.; assembly: GCA_009712615.1. Classification (GTDB taxonomy): domain Archaea; phylum Methanobacteriota; class Methanobacteria; order Methanobacteriales; family Methanobacteriaceae; genus Methanobacterium_B. The sequence continues at coordinate 21,096 of WASR01000194.1, forward strand.
TAAAATGTTTATTGTAATTTGAACCCTTTTCTTTTATAATTTCCCTTAAAAGTTTATAGGCATCTTCATTTGATAATGGTAGACCTGCATCTATCATGGCATTTAATGAAGCTTTTCTTGCAAGTTTAGCAAATTCAGATGTGTTGTAAATTGTATCATCAATATCGAGAAAAACAGCCTTTATCATGGTTGCACCAACCTTTTTTTATCTGAACCATAAATCAATGGACAATTAAAAAAACTAAAAACAAAACAAAATTTATTGATCAACTGTTTCAAATATTTTGAGTAAAATAATTTTAACATCTTCTACCCCTCCAAGATCTAATTCCTAAGAGAAATATGCATCAAGACTAACCTGCTTTTCTTTGTGAAGTATGTCTTCCTTTGAATAACCAAGGGCTTCAACAATTCTTGAAACAGCCGGAAGAACCTGATTTTCTATGTAATAGGTGGGATCGTAATTTGAAACATCAACATCTTCTAAGGGAATTGCACGCTTGCTTATAGGGTCTTTACCCTTCACAATAACGTAGCGAATGATGGATCCCCTCGAAATTTTTCTTCCGTTCTCAATGGCCCTTTTTGCAGCCAGTACATGTGGGGCCATCTGAACATAATCTTCAGGATTTTTAGTTATCTGTGTATGGATCACCAGATCCTCGAGGGGTATCTTTCCCTCTTTGATCTCTTCCACCACAGATTTAATGATTTTAGCAGCTTTCTGAGGATTGGCTTCCTCAAGAATCGCTCTTAAAACCTGTTCCTGAGTTTTTTTGGCTACAGGAGCCCAGTCACGTCTGACCAGTTCCAAGCCTTTAACAACAATATTTTTGTTTTCTATGAGTGCGTACCTCTTCTTGGTAACAAAGAATCCTCTCTCATAGAAACCTTCGTACTCGAGTTCCATTCCTTCAGGGAGGTTTTTATTAACATCCCCCAGGAACTCTTCGACTTTGTTTAAAATTTGTTCATTCAACAAGCACACCGTTTATCATGCCGTCTTGACCAGGTCTTGAAGTTACTTTAACCCTTCCAAGAGTGGTTTCTACTACGGCACCTTTGGTTATGATGTTCCTTCTTACAAAGTGAGTGTTTGCTGTGTTTTCAACAACTGTGCTTATCTCTGCGACCTGTACCTTGTTGGTTTTAGGGTCGACCACATTGATGTTGGTATCGTTGGATAATCTTGTTTTGGTGTTACCACCTTTGGTTCTTATCTTTTTAACCTTACGATCTCCAATTTTGGTTTCTGCAGGGTCCCTACCGAATTCCATATTTCTTTTGTTTCTGTAGGACTTTGATCTAGCCCCTGTTGGTTTTCTTAATGATTTTCCTTGCCAAATTGCCATAATTTCACCTCTAAGCTTGAATATAAATGTTTTTTTTTAAATTTTTGAAAATTTTATAGCATGAAGTCGTACTATTTATTCATTGGTTTCCATTGGAGTATCAAATAATCTTTCCTCAAGAAAGTGTAGATTTGTAGATCACATTATATTAATCTTGTTGATATGGAATCAAATCAAACAAAACTCAAAACTTCATTCAAAATATTCAGTATGTCCATCATTTATTAGTGAAGACTTAAAAATATATGGTATGAAATGAGTTGAAATCTACAAAACTGAAACCACTTTCAGGCAAATTTTTTCATGGAATGATGGACAAAAAAAATACTGTCCAACTTAACCTAGTAAGTAGATGATTCATTTCTCACAAACTACTTATTGTGTTTACAAAATAGTAATTTTCTAACACCCAAAAGATAAATACAATTTTTTAATATATTAACAGGCTGATTCTTATGGCTAAAAATACCGAAAATAAAAATGAATGGAAAGAGATTAAGGATGTTGAGGATGTTGTATGGAAACCTGTAAAGATTGGGGATGAAATTTCAGGTAAGTACATACGTATGGAGGAAGATGTTGGGATGTACCACAGCAACAAATACACACTGGAAACTGAAGAAGGAGAAGTGGATGTTTTCGGATCAACAGTGTTAGATAATAAATTTAAGGACATTCCATTGGGGTATGATGTTAAAATAATTTATCAAGGCGAAAAACCCAGTGCCCCACCGAAAAAACCATTTAAATCATTTCAGGTCTTTTTAAGAGAACCATAAATCATAAAATTTGGATGAAGAGTTAGAGTTTAACCATGGATGATGGTACATGGTCAGGTAGTTCATGTTTTTATATATCATTGATCAATAAACTGAATTAACTAAATTCTAAAATGGATCAAATAACTTGTAACATTCATGAACAGGTTTTTTTTTAAGGGTTAAATTCCCATCTATCCATCATATGGAAAATTTTTATAGACAAAGAATTCAAAAAAAGGAGAATGGTGAATCTTATGAAAATAGGTATGTCGCACGGAGCCGGCGGTGGGATCATGCAGGGTCTCATTTCAGAAATCATACTTGAAAATTTAAAGAATAAAAGTGTCAATGGAGGAGTTGGACTGGATGATCTCGATGATGGTGCCTCAATTCCAATGGAAGACTACGAAATTGTTGTGAGTACAGACAGCCACACCGTAGATCCAATCTTTTTCCCTGGAGGAGACATAGGAACCATATCAATCGCTGGAACAGTTAACGATGTTTCTGTTATGGGTGCTAAACCCCTTGCAATAACCAATGCAATGGTCATAAGTGAAGGCTTTTCAGGGGAAGATTTTGAAAGAATAATCAAATCAATGGATGCTGTCTGTAGGGAAGCTGGTGTTTCGGTAATTACCGGGGATACTAAGGTAATGGAACATGATAAACTCGATAAAATAATCATAGCCACCACAGGAATAGGTATAGTTAAAAAGGGTGAAATTAAAAGGGACTCTGGTCTTGAGGTTGGCAACAAGATCATTTTAACAGGCAGTGTTGGTGACCATGGAATATCTTTGATGTCATACAGGGAAGGATTTGGATTTGAAACAGACCTACAATCTGATGTTGCACCTGTATGGGGCATGGTTGAGGCAGCACTTAAGGTTGGTGGAGTTACAGCCATGAAGGATCCAACCAGAGGTGGAATTGCCAATGCTTTAAATGAACTGGCTTCAAAGTCCGGTGTTGGAATGCTCATTGATGAAGAAAAAATCCCACTCAAAGCTGAAGTGGTTGCTGCATCTGAAATGCTGGGTCTAGACCCCTACGAAGTTGCCAACGAGGGTAAGGTAGTAATGGGAGTGGAAGCAGATAAGGCCGAAGAAACATTAGAAGCCATAAGACAGACTAAATATGGAAAAGACGCTCAAATTATAGGGGAAGTAACAGACAATGTTCATGTGGTTATTGAGACTCTTTTAGGCGGTAAAAGAATTTTAGAAGCTCCAATAGCTGATCCTGTACCAAGGGTTTGTTAAATCATATTTTCATTGTTTTCACTCTTTTACAAACCTTGAATCAGGGCTTTTTAAAAAAATTTATAAATGACGAATACAATATTTCGAGACGTGATAAACATGGGAAACTTCTGGGGTCGGCGACTTATAGCGTTGATAGTTGACATAATTATTTTAACACTTTTCATGTGGATTTTAAGTGGAATTGTTTTTTGGATAACAGCAAGCATGGGAATATTTTCCACCCTGACATACTGGATATTCATAGGAGCGATCATAATACTGGCCTACTTCACATACTTTGAAGGTAAAACCGGTAAAACACCGGGAAAAAGGATGTTCAACCTTAAGGTTGTGGCGGAAGATGGAAACTTAACCTACAAAAAATCTTTAATAAGGAGCCTCTCGAAGATACTGTACTTACCATTGATACTGGATTTGATACTGGGATTCATATTTGTCAAATCAAATGACAGGTTCCTTGACCGAGTTTCAGGAACAAGGGTCGTACCATCTGACCATGAAACACAACAGAAAAATGATCTGACACGAGTCGAGTAAAACCTAAACTCAACTCGACATTTT